>CAZPZZ010000040.1:0-29913 GCA_964591245.1 uncultured Vicinamibacteraceae bacterium
CGGGTAATCAATTTCTACATACCCGAAGATCGACGACTGAATGCTGTAGTAATCCTTCTGCAGGATCGGATCAAATTTGTGGTCGTGGCAACGGGCACAGTGAACGGTCATCCCCAAGACGCCACGCCCAAGCGTCGCAAGCACGTCGTCCAGATAGTCGTGCCGCCGCTCGGGATTATCCTTTTCCCGGAACTGCACCCGTGGGCCCGCTCGGAGATACCCGGTCGCAATCAGCGTTTCATCGGTGATGAGGTCAAGTTCATCACCCGCAATCTGTTCCTTCAAGAACTGGTTGTAGGGCTTGTCTTTGTTGTACGCGTTAATCACGTAATCTCGATATCGCCATGCATTCGGCCGCACGTAGTCCTGCTCAAATCCGGTCGAATCGGCATACCGCGCCACATCCATCCAATGCCGGCCCCACCGCTCGCCGTACTGCGGCGACGCCAACAATTTCTCGATCAGCCGTTCCCACGCCCCCCGCTGCGTGTCGCTCAAGAAGTCGTCAACCTGATCTGGTGTGGGAGGCAGTCCGGTCAAGTCGAGATACGCGCGACGCAGGCGCGTCAACGGATCGGCTCTCGGTCCCGCACTCACCCCGGCTTCGCCTCGAGCCACGTCGAGAAACCGATCGATTGGATGGTCAAACACGGGAGACGTAGGTACGGGTGCCTGGGAGGGCAGCTGGAACGCCCAGTAATCCCGTGCGTCCGGTGGCAATTCTGAGTTTTCCAGAGCCGACAGGGCTTGAGCAGCCGACGTCGCGCCTCCAGCATCCCAATGTGCACCGTCATCAATCCAGGCCCGTACGGCCTCCACCTCGGCCACGCTGAGGCTGTCCCCTCCCATGGGCATCGGCGGATCTTCCAGCCCAGCAAGTACCCGGTAGAGACGGCTCTCATCGGCACGCCCAGGCACCAGCGCGGCCCCCCGCGTGCCCCCGGAAATCGCGGCATCTCGAGTACGCAAATCGAGATCTGACAACTGCGACGCCTCTCCGTGGCAGTTCCAACAACTCCGTTCGAAAATTGGTCGGATATGGTCGGTAAAAGTGACCTCTTCACCCGACTGTGCCTGGGCGCCAGCCACCCCCGCAAACACCATGAGGCCCACCACACTCACGGCAAGGCCGAGCAATTGCTTTATTCGCCGCATCGCCATCCTCCAACGTGACGGAAAGTGCCTTCCAGAACTGCTACAGCATACCACTCTGGGCACGCAACCTGGCACCGTGCATCGTACAATCACCCCGTCGAACGTCGTAGGTACCAGCTGGCCTTCGCGTTACGATGAACGGTCACGTGAGGAGGTACATCATGCAACGGCTACAGACCCTTCTTTGCATTACCGTAGCGCTGGCGAGTGTGCACCTCGATACCAGCGCGCAGGATCTGTCAGTCGTTCACGCGGCTAGAGACGGCGAGACAGCTCGCGTCAGTGATCTCCTCGATACCGGACAGAGCGCCAACACGCCACAACCAGACGGTGCGACTGCATTACACTGGGCCGCCCACTGGGACGACAGCGCCATGGCGAACGATCTACTGGCCGCCGGTGCCGACGTGGACGCCGCAAACGACTTCGGCGTCGTCCCACTCTGGCTTGCCGCGCTCAACGGTAGTGCATCGATGGTTCACACGCTGCTGATGGCTGGCGCCAATGTCAACGCGGCGCTCCCCTCCGGCGAAACCGTCCTAATGACGGCTTCCCGTACCGGCGACGTCACTGCCGTATCCCTGCTCGTGTCCCACGGTGCGAACATCAACACTCGAGAACAGACACGCGGACAAACCGCCCTCATGTGGGCCGTGGCCCAGCGGCATCCGGAAATCGTACAGGTCCTCGTGGAATACGGCGCCGACATCCACATACGTTCGACGGCACGGCCCCGACGGATCCATACACGAACAGCGGGATTTAATCCCCTCGGAGTCATCGATACGACGCAGGGTGGAAACACGGCGTTGTTATTTGCAGCCAGACAGGGTGACCTTGAATCGGCTAGGCATCTCGTGGCCGCCGGCGCCGACGTGAACGACACCGCCCCAATGGGCACGAGTGCGCTCGTCGTCGCCGCAGTGAGCGGCCACGCCAGCGTCGCCCAATACCTCCTTGAACAGGGTGCCGACCCAAACGCGGACGACGCGGGCTATTCTGCCCTCCACGGGGCCATTTTGCGCGGCGACGCGGCGCTGGCGCTCGCACTACTGGGCCACGGGGCTGACCCCAACGCGCCGATCAGGCAAGGGAGCCCTGGTAGGCGCAACAGCCCGGACTACGTGCTACAACACGACGTGGTCGGCACGACCCCATTCTGGCTGGCCGCCCATTTCGCTGAGCCCACCATTATGCGTGCACTTGCAGAGGGTGGGGCCGATCCAGAGTTCATTGCAGACAATGGGTCAACCCCGCTAATCGCGGCGACGAACGCGCGCCGGCGGCGGGAGCCCGGCCTGACCCCCAATCCCGTGGACGATGAACGGATCGTGCTAGACGCGGCCAGAGTGGCGATTGAGTCAGGCGTCGAAATCAATGCAAAAGACGTCGCCGGGAATACGGCATTGCACACGGCCGCTCGTCGGCAACTCGATTCCGTCATCCGACTCCTCGCGGAGCATGGTGCTGCACTGGATACACTGAACGAGGAGGGGCAGACTCCACTCGCGGTCGCCGTGGAACGCGGAAACGACGAGAACACGACGGCCGCATTGCTGCGGCTTCTCGGGGCCACTGCCCCCGTACAATGAAAACGGGGCCTGGTGCCCTCTCGTCAGATGTCAGACATTCGGCAGGCTGGCTCTCACCGTACAGGCAGGCCCTCGCTCATCGACTGCCGCGCTACACGCCCGTCAATCCCTTGAGACTCAGGCGACCGTCACTCTGTCCGAGCTGGTCAATGGGTACGTCGAGTTTCTCCATCAACGTGACCAGAAGATTCGGCATGAGCGGATCGTCCGCATAACTCAGATGCCGTCCGCCTGCGAGCTGTCCCCCACAACCCCCAAGCAACAGGACGGGCAAATCAAGCGGACTGTGTGAATTGCTGTCGGACATTCCGCATCCGTACATCATCAGCATGTTATCGAGCAGCGAGCCCTCACCGTCTGGCGTCGTACGAAGTTTCTCCACATATTCCCCGAACAACGATGTGTGGTACGCATTGATTTTTGCCATCAGTGCGATCTTGTCGGGTTTATATTCGTGATGCGACAACGGATGGTGCGCATCCGGCACGCCAATTTCAGTGTAGGTTCTCGAACTCACTTCCCGCCCCAACATGAACGTGGTCACGCGCGTCAGATCGATCTGATGCGCCAACAACTGCAAGTCGAACATCAAGCGTACGTGATCGGCGAACGTAGCGGGAATGCCTTCAGGTTGCGCGACCTCCGGAATCTCGACGTCGTCCTGTTCCTCTGCTCGCTGAATGCGCCGTTCGATGTCGCGAACCCCATCAAGGTACTCGTCAATTTTCAGGCTGTCCGCCGGCCCCACCTCTCGACGCAGTTCGCCGACTTTCTCCGACACCGAATCCAGAATCGATTGATCCCGACGCATCCGCGCGCGTCGTACCTTTGGATCCGTACTCCCACTATCTCCGAACATCTGTTCAAACACGACCCGTGGATTGTTCTCCATCGGCAGCGGTGTTGTCCGGCTTCGCCAGCAAATGGTGTTGGTATACACGCAGCTATGTCCACCACTGCATTGACCCGCATTCGCCCGGCTATCGATCGCAAGTTGGAGCGAAGCCACTTCGGTATGCTGACCATATTCCCGAGCCAACAGCTGATCCATGGAAATGCCCGCAACCGGCGCGGTCTCCCCCGCCACACCCGCCGCCCCGGTCAGGAACGTCGTCGACGCACCGGCGTGTGCCGGCGTCCAATAGCCGCGGAGACCCGACACTACCGTCACCTGGTCCCGAAAACGCTCGAGCGGATGGAGAACTGGCGTGAAATCGAAACCGGGACCCTCTGTCGCTGGCGTCCAGTGCTCCATCGCCATCCCATTGGGCACGTAGACCACACCGAAGCGACGCGTTGGTCTCGCGACTGTCTTCGACACGGCCGTTACAGCGGGCACCATTGCATCCAGTAGGGGTAACGCCACCGCCGCCCCCAACCCGCGCAACACCGTTCGCCGCGGCAATGACATCTTCGTGATGATCATGTTGAATAGCTCTCGTCTCTACTGGGAACAGGTATTATTGCGCGCCGGATACCGCACTTGAGCCGACCTCGACCGGCCGCGTCCGCCGCGCCTGAAACGGCGCGCTCCGGACGATGCCGAGCACGACCGAGGACCATCTATACTCATCAACTTCAGCCTCACGGAGGATCTCGCGCACGCTGGGACGATCCAAGTGGGACAACCCACGTCCAATCGCATACGCCAAAAGTTTTTCGGCAACGGCCCCCGCAAACTCCTCTCCTCGACCCAACAGCACTCGTTGGAGACCTGCCGGCCCATCAAACAGTTCCCCACTCGGCATTGTCGCTGACGCGTCGATTGGCGATCCAGCCTCACTCGTCGCTCGCCATCGACCGATGGCGTCAAAATTTTCAAGCGCGAAGCCCAGTGGGTCCATCGGCGCGTGACAACTTGCACACACGGGGTTAGCTCGATGCTGCTCAAGACGCTCGCGAACCGAAGCCGGTTCACCGCGTTCTCCGCGGTCTGGCAACCCTGGCACGTTGGCTGGTGGTTCCGGAGGCGGTGCCCCCAACACACTTTCAAGAAGCCATTTTCCGCGAAGCACCGGCGAGGTGCGATTCGGATGCGAAGTCACCATCAAGAGCCCACCGTGTCCAAGTAAGCCTCGCCGTGGATGAGCCGGCGAAAGCGTGACACGGCGAAAGCGATCTCCATAGATCCCGCGAAGACCGTAGTGACGAGCGAGCCGTTCGTTGACGAAGGTATAGTCCGCGCTCAGCAGTTCCAGAAGGCTACGGTCCTCTCTGATGGTGCTTGCAACAAAGAGTTCCGTTTCCCGTCGAAACGCGTGACGAAGATTCTCGTCAAACTCAGGATATTCTGCGGACTCACGCTGCTGAGATTCCAGGTTCCGCAACCGTAGCCATTGGCTGACAAAGTTCTCGATCAAGGCGCTCGAACGCCTATCGGAGAGTAGTCGTCGCGTCTGCCGCTCCAGCTCTTGTGGATCACTGAGTTGGCCGCGGATGGCTACATCCAGCAGTTCATCGTCCGGAATACTGCTCCAGAGAAAAAACGAAAGCCGCGACGCCAGCGCGAGATCGTCCACACGGTACGGTGTGTCTGGTGCTACACCCGACGGGTCTCTTTCAATGCGAAAGAGAAAATCTGGATCGACCAGCAGCCGCTCGAGGGCGAACTGGATCCCCCCATCGAAACCCGCCTCGGCCCGTCCTGCAGCAAAGAACTGCATCAACGTGTCGACCTCGCGGGCCGCCACCGGTCGTCGATAGGCACGACGAGCCAGGCGAGCGAGAATCCGACGGGCGCACACAGACTCCTCGTTTGATGACGCCCCGGACTCCGGTTGACACAGGAAAATTTCACGACGACTCGCGGTATCGCCTGGCCCCTCGACCGTGTAAGGTCCTCCGATCGCAACCTGCTCGACCGCCGCGCCATCATCGTATCGCTCGTCTACGAATCGACCATAACCCCTGTTGCGCGGCTGCTGTATCCCCTCGCCTTCCGACAACCCACGCACGAAGGACACGCCGACATCTCGCTGCCCGGCTTTGGCCGGAAAGCGAACTTCCAATCCGGCATCCCCGGTATTCATGAAGTACTCCCACTCGGGAGCACCGGCGATATTCCCGGAAAAGCTCAACGGCGCCATCTGTCCTTTTGAGTCGGCGTCGCCGATAGGGAACCGCGCGATCCCCTCACCATCAACACGGATGTCAAGCTCCTGTGGCGCAGCGAACCCAAGGATGTAGTCAGAGAAATTCCGGTGAAGCCTGATCGTGATCGTGTACTCACCGTCGACCGGAAAATAGTGGCGAACCGCCAAACCTCCGCGCGAGCCGAACGACAGCTTTTCGTCCTGTCGATCGTCTTGCAGAACCCCTGGATGCACTCGATAGGTCGAGACCGAAGGTCCTATCGGTGAAATGCCCACCGCAAGCCGGCTGATACGCCGTGCCGCCGACAAATATCGCGACACCAGATCCGGCGACATCGACAGGACCTCACCGTTGTTATCAAACCCGTGCTCATAGGTATCGTCAGCCGGCAACAGCGAGGCCACATCGATGTCGATCGCGAGCAGATCGCGGACGACGGCCTGATATTCGGCACGATTGAGACGATGAAATGTCTCCTCGCGCCCGGGATCTGGATTGAGCAATGCCACCGCGTCAATCTCGGTCTCCAACCACGCAGCCGCGGCCCGATACCCGGCGGCATCCGGCCGAGGATTGCCAACGGGCGGCATCGTCTGCGCCCGGAGCTTGACGATGACCTGCTCCCACAATTCGGCATGCCCCCCAACACTGGCCAAGTCTTGGCTATCGAGCACAAGTCCCGCCGTGCGGGACCGTTCATTGTGGCAACGCACGCAGTACTGATCGAGTAATTGCCGCGTGAAGGCCGCTGACGGCTCCGTCGTCAGTTCCGCCCCCTGCGCCGAAGACCGTGAAGGGAATCCCAAGGCAATCAGTGTCAACAACACCGACAGCAGCTTGCACAAGAACGTCGTGTCGCGTCGCATCACGGTGTAATGATAGCCTCGACCAGCCCGTTTTGGGATTACACGCATCAATCTCGCCAGACAGGATTCACAAACGCACCGTCCGCCGCGACGTCCCAGACCGCCACTCGGGCCCACTGCCATCCCTGGACGTCGACGGTCCAGTCAAAGGTCTGGGAACCAAAAGGTCTCGTCGCGGTCAGCGGAATCACGTGACGGTCCACCGTGTCGCCGTCTCCCCAGACAATCTCTGCAAAACGTAAAGGAAGGGTCCAGTCTACCCTCACGCGGGCATGAATTCGCTCGTCAGTCGAACTCGAAAAATCTACGATCGGCAGTAACACTTCTCCCGTCGTGGTGAAGAAGTCACCCCGCACGAGCGGCTCCAATGCCTCCCCCCATCGCTCAAACGGCGGCAATTCGTCAAGACGCACGTAGTTGATGTTCATGTGTGCATACAGTTCATGGGTGTCGTCAAACTGAAAGACGTCAACCTCTCCGAAGATCTTCTTGCGGAATCCCGAGACGCTCAGATCGTCCAGAAGCCGCAAGGAGCGCTCCCCCAACCGCGGTGTCGACATATCAGACGGCAGCGCCTTCCAACCCGCGCCGAGATACGCGGGGTCCTGAAAGTGTTCGGTGTCAAAGAGCTGGTCCGGATATCCTGTCGATCCTTTCGTCCGAGGATGGGTCTGGTACATCACGCCGCCCTCCTTCCGGATCAGCTGGAGGAGTTCGCCGGCATCCGCCGTGCTGTAGACCGTACCGTAGGTCGAATGTGACATCTCGAACGTTCCATCATCCGGACGATTCATAAACCAGTAGACCGGACGGGGAAAAATTACGGCCCAGTGACCGCCAAAATGGACGTTCGCTTCTTCACTCGGAATCAGCAAAAAGTCCGGATCTGATTGGGTCCGGAGTGCATTGAAGTAGGCGTCAAGCTCATCGAGACGACGTTCCGTCAGATCGCGAGGATGGCCATCTCCATGAAAATCCATGATGACCGAGGCATCAACCCCCATTGCCTTGAGCACTGGCTTGAACGGTGGGACCCAATCAAACCCATGCTCGAGCGCCTGCATCGTGTAGGCCAGGTGCCAATGGGTGCTCAAGGTCTTATAGCCTTCGAGTGGCCGAAATCGGTCTCGGTGTGTGAACGCCAGCACATCATCGAGAGCAGCAGCCGGCGGCCCATCCGAGAGCAAGAAGAACACCGACATCCGTTGGGTCTCGCCCGGCGGAGCATTCATCCAGGGGTAGAACCGCCAGTTCGTATCGCGGATCTGGCGAATCCCCATCGACACTCGGCCACGCCAGGCCCGATGCCAGAGGTACCCTAGATTCGATGTGAAATCGCGTGGGAAAAAGTACTGATGCGGGGCCGGAAATACCGCAACACTACCTGCCCCGGTCCGGGCAGCCAGCGTCCGATAGCGCACCTTTACCGGTACCCGTTCCGGATCAAAACCCGTCGCGACCGATTCCCGCAACATACCGGCTGTGTCGTAGTAGCTCACCCGGGTCTGCATGTTGCCACCTGGTGTGCGGTCGACGCCGGCATCGATTTCCCAGCCGGCGTCGTAGTAATACGCCACATTTGGTGCATACGTCGTCAGCACCGCTTCCTGCTGAATCAACCGACTTCCAGGAAAAAAGGTATACGCGACACCTCCGTCGAAGACTCCCATGCGCAGCCCATCGAAGAAGAGTTCTACGCGATCACCGAGGGTCCGCGCCCTGGCCGATCGCAAGCGAAAGACGCCTTGATCGCGCCTAGTTCCGTCGGGATGACTCGGAGGATAGTCAAAGAAGGCATTCCAGCCACGACGACGCGTACCGGTCTCCCCTTCGTAGACCGGGCGCACCGCGGAAACAACGGTCCGCTCGCCGACCGTGATGGCACTAATCAACGGCCGATCAGGATCGAGGGAAAACTGTGCCCGCCACATTCGACCAGTCTCGTCCGGCCAGGCTACTTCTAACTCGTCAGCGTCGTCCCCCAAAGCAACCGTCACCGGCCCAGGGCGTATTTCTTGGATATCCGCTGACACCGCCTGGGCCGCTGCCGCAGCACTGATGAGGACAAACGCAACAGATGAACAGGTCGTAATTAACGCGTGAATGGCAGGACGTCCCACAGGCTCCGCTGCTCCTTTGATTCCACGACCTCAACGCCCCGTTATGGCTGGTGGCGCTGCCACTGCCGTCACCTCATACGCAGAACACCACCGGGCATGAGAAGAAAATGTCCCTCTTCCCACGGGACTCAGAATACGGCAATCGCGTTCAGGGGCGAGCCGGTCCCGCCCTCAACGGGGATCGGCCCGGCCATCAGCAGAAACTCCCAACGGTTCTCGGCAGCCGCGGTTTCCGCGAGTGCTTCCAGATCCATGTTGTCGAGAATGTTCGTTCCAAGGGCCGCTATGAGTAATGTATGCACGGGCAAACGAACGTCCTCCACACCGGTCGGCTGGACGTCACTCGCAGCGTCGCTCCCGAAGATCGCAACGTCATGCTCCCGCACCCACCGAATCGCCGAGGCGTGCAACCCCGCAGAATTCCCTGAGAGTTGCCACGGCCCCTCCTCCGCACGCCGCGCCCACCGACCCGTGCGCAGCAGCACGATGTCTCCCGGAGCCATGGTGACGCCGGCCTGCTCGATCCACGCCTCCAAGTCTTCGGCGTAAATGGGTGTTCCGGGCTCGAGATACGGCACCCCTTTCAAGCGAGGGATGTCCAGCAAAATTCCACGTGAGACGACCCCGTCCTTGAGGTTCTGGATGCCCAACCGAGAGCACCCCGCCTCCAGCGAGCTGGCACTCGCAGGAACGCCGTTGTACATCCGTCCCTTGTGGAGAAAGTGACAGAGGGAGTCGATGTGGCTGACTCCATAGCCATGGTACGAGAACTCGTACGTATCCGACCTAAGCGTCTCTGCCATGGTGTGGTTGAACGCCGAATCCGGGTTATCGGCCGCCACATCCGGCATCGGATTATGCGACAACGATACGGTGATCCCGCGATCTACCAACGCGGTCGCCTGGCGGCTCTTCTCGGCCGTAATCAGGTTGACTGTTCCACGCTCATCGTCCGCACCCCACCGCCCCCAATTCTTGACCTCGTCAAATAGCGCGTCGAACTCCTCGGCATTGCGCGGCGTACGCGTCGCCGCAGTCTCGACGCTGCCGGTGGCCACAGATTCCAAGCCGTACGACGCATCGAATAGGTCAAGCTTCCGCTCGCGCACCTTACTGGCCGCACCCGTCCCATATGTCGCGAACTCGATCCCTCCCTCTCCGTCCCGGTCATACTTCGGCCAGACCGGTAACCCGTCACCATTGGGATTGCCCGTGGTGGCAAAATTCACCCAATACTGCGACATCTGCTCACTAATCTCGTAGTCTCGAGCATTCCAGTCGACCCCGACGACACCAACGTTTCCGAACGCATATGCCAGATCGCCAGAATGATACGCCCCCGCGCTGCGCTGTCCCCCGGCATAATGGAGCTTTGGCCGATCCGGAAGATACAGGCGGAAGACGGGCGGCGCGTGGCTAAAGAAATACAAATAAACATCATTCGTCTCGCCAACCGCCCTCGCCCACGCGCGCATCTGCCACGTAAAGTTCCGGTCAGCCTGAATCGCCTGTCCCGCCGTACGGGTCGAAGCATGTATATCCGTCGCATAGGCGGCCAGAATGGCATCTCCTTGGTCGCCGTAGCGACTTCGAATACCAGCCTCGAAATCGTCCTGCGGAGGCTCCGCCATTCCGGCGTAGAGTGTGGTGCCTTCATCGGACATCGAACCGATCATCACTGGCACATCGTTGTGGTTACCACCCCGGAAGATCTCACCCGGAAGCACCGGTAGTACCCAGCCATCAACCACCACGCCCGTGCCAACGCCGGCTTCGCTCCGCGCCTCGAGGACTGCCTCTGGATCAACACGCCGTAACGCCGCCGCAGCGGCGGCGTCTTCCCCCGTGACATCGAGTGCCGCCGCGATCGCTTTCCCGGCGTCATGTCCCGAGCCCTCGGTGGCCACGCCACCAGTTGTGTCGAGATGTGGGCGAGGAGCACCGAAGCAACCGCCTGAATGGCCGATTGCCTTATGAAACAACCCATCGGCCAAGGGTGACGCTTGAAGAGCGCAGACCGACCATGACCCGGCCGACTGTCCAAAAATCGTCACGTTTGAAGGGTCCCCGCCAAAGGCTGCGATGTTGTCGCGCACCCACTGCAATGTCGCAATGTGATCAAGGATGCCGTAATTGCCAGAAGCCCCGTGGGTTGACTCGGCCGACAGGGACGGATGGGCGAGAAACCCCAGCGGCCCCAGCCGGTAATTGGCCGTCACCATCAACACTCCCTTGCGAGCCATCGCCGTGCCATCGAAAATCTTGGCACTGCCAACCCCAGAACTATGGCCACCACCATGGAACCAGACCATGACCGGTCGCGCCTCACCTGCCTGCGCAGGGGTCCACACATTCAAGGTCAGGCAATCTTCACTCCGTGGGAGTTCGCCGCGCGCGTAGGGTGAGTTATCCGCGTTTCGGGCCTGCCAACACGCGGGCCCAAATGCGTCAGCCACACGCCTCCCATCCCAAGCCTCCACGGGGACGGGAGGACGCCAACGCAGATCATCCACGGGCGGTTGCGCAAATGGCACGCCACGATAGACGGCAATGTCAGCTACGTCGTCAACCCACACGCCCTCAAGCACCCCGGCCGTCGTCTGAGCCAGCGGCCTCTGTGCAAATACCGGCGCGGACGCGATCGTGATCGCGACCACCATTCCGACCGTGAGTACACCCCTCGTCTTGCCCATCTCTCGTCTCCTACTCTCCCCAACTGCAACCAAGCCAATCAGCATCCTGAGATCAGGGCGGTCCTTCCGAGACCTCAACCTGAAACCGCCGAAAACGGCGATACGTCGCTTTTCCCTCGATACGGAATCTCTCCCGACGGTTGTCGTATCGTTCCCGCATCTCGACAGGGACGAGATGTCCCATCTCCTCGCTATGCTCGAACCTGACCGCGATGTGCGCACTCACCGCCTCATCGTCCACCTTGAGTTCGGTAGCCAACACGTGCCCCGTAGCCGGTTCGATCCAGAATCGCCCCTGAGCCGGCATATTGCGCCCATCACGTCCGCGCAAGACCGTCGTCGGCCAAACCTCTCGATATTGCAAGACAACCAGGGCGAGGTCATCGTCCAGTTCCTCGACTCCGAGTGGCAGTGACGATTCCTCTGTCCGTTCGAATTCGAACCGCAATGTGTGGGACGCTCGCAGGAACAGTAGCGCGTAGGTCGGAGTATTAAAATTCCGGTCGACACCGCCCAAATTGTATCGGGCACTCTCTCGTCGAATCTCCGCGGCCTGCCGAGTAGCCGATCCGGCTGCCTCCAAAAACAGGTTCACCAGCCGCTCGTCCCGATCACGCACCTCCCGACGGTCAACCTGCACCACATCACGAAACCCGAAATAGCGGTCGGCCCCTTCAGGCCGAAAAAACAGGAATTCGGAGCGCAACGCCCGCCGTCTGAAACCGCCCGGCGCCGCCACGCTATCACCGCTCATGGTCTGGTCGTAGCGTTCTTCGGCAACCATCGCCGAAAGCTGAGTATGCAAATCCTCAACGTAGGTCGTAGCTCGCCTGAGCAGATTCGGTACGGGCTCCTGGGCCCAAACCGATGCACTGAGAAAAGCCCAGAGGAACAGTGCTCCTCCGATCTGACGGGTAGTCGAATAGCATCCGAAGGCAGGGTGATGCGCCAATGCTGCTCTCCCTTGGACCGCTTGCGGGCCAGAAAACCCCTTGGTTATGCCAGGCAGGTTACCATGCCGCGAGGATGGCGCACACCGGACCGGACCGTCTCCGCCATTCCGACAAATCGTCATCTGTCACAGGAGGACACCACCATGCGCACGTACACCTTCATCGGCATCGCAATCGTGGCATTCGGAGTCGGCGTCTCGACGCTTACCGCACAGATTGTCATACAGCAGCAAGCACCGACTGACGCCGCCGCCGACTTTCCGCTCGCAGCCATCAACGCCATTATCCAGGAGATGGATGACGCCGGACGCTCGACAACACGCCTACTCGAAGGCGGAGCGTATAACGTAAATATCCGGCGCATCGGCAACGCAGAGACAGCGCTGATGCATCCGCGAACCACCGACGTCTATGTCGTCAAGGACGGGTCGGGCACGCTTGTCACGGGAGGGCACATCGTCGATGAGCGCGGCAATCCGGTCGATGGGACGCGTGGCGCAAGGATTGTGGGGGGCGTGGAGCGAGTGATAGGGGCCGGCGATCTCGTGTTCATTCCTGCCGGGGTACCCCACGGCATCCGAGACACGAGCGGGATCACCTGGTTCAACATCCGCTTCGACACGAAGTGAGCACGATCGGCACGCAGCCCCCAACTCGGGCCACGGTCTTTGGGCATCTCTTCCTAAGCGACGCTTGGAACAGATGAAACAATCGGAGGTCGCCCAGCCCCAAAAAAAGAGGCTGGCACCCCCAAGGGTGCCAGCCTCCCAAGTATGCAGCAATCCGTACGGCTCCGGTCCTTATGGAGCCTGGCAAACGAAGTTTGCTGCGTCGTCAGTGCTCCCTGACCCCGAATAGACGGCCTGCTGCGGGTACGGACAAAGCGGCCTCGTGCGGTCTACCGCCCCATTCCGCTCACGCGACGCAATGATGTTGTCTGGCGCCTGGCCCTGCTCGACCCACTCTTCAAGAGCGGTCAACATGTCAAAACGGCTCGGCCCCTCACCTCCGCCGCAATGGCCCATCCCAGGCGCCATGAACAAACGATACGAATCGTGGACTGCATCTGCATCGCCGATCGAATCGACAACACGCCGATAGTACTGCGTCGCATTGGCCGGAGAAATCTGTGGGTCGGCCCATCCATGATACGAAATCAGCTTCCCACCCCGGTCGAAGAACGGCTGAAGATTTGGATCGAGCGCGTTCAACGTATCGTTGTCGACCTCTTCGGCCTTCACGATGTCAGTCTCGAAGTTGAACTGGTCTACCGTCCATTCCGGATCAGCGAACGTCAAATAACGGAACTGCTCGAGCCCCGTCGCGCGCGCTGAACGCGTCCAACCGAGATCGGTCCACCCAAGTTCGCTCCCTGGAAAGAGACCGGTGATGGGACGCCCCGACTGCGGGTTCTCCGGCGACGAGTACAGCATACGCACCGTATTGACCTGCGTCGCAGACAAACAGGAATCTGATGCCGTACCGGTGCACTGTAGTACCGACGGATCAAAGCTACACGACTCCGGATCACTCACGACGCCATCCGTCACTCCATCATCGGCATCGCACGCCGCGATCGCCGCCGTGTTCACGAGTTGACGGGCTACCTCGGTCAACCGGGCAGACTCATTGGCTTCGAGTGGCTTCGCCACTCGCAGCGACGCTCCGGCGCGACCTGTCCAATCATTTCCTGGGGCCCCCGCGATGATGCCGTCGAAATCTTCCGGAAAGCGCTGCGCCTCCTTCATCGCTTGCCGACCGCCGGCCGAGCATCCATTCCAGTAGGAGTAACGAGGAGCCTCCTCGTAGTAGGCTCCGATAAGCGTCTTCGCCGCTACAGTCATCTCGTGGACGGATCGCCACCCAAAGTCGACGACCTTCTCGTGATGCCCCAACCCGAAACTGGCAGTATTCCCCTCATGCCCCGTGTCCGTCGAGCTTGTCGCGTATCCGCGTCCCAGCGCGGCCGCCATCGAGTTGTGGCGAATCGACCCGGTGAACGCGCCATTTCCGACAGCCTGATACTTACCGTTCCACCCGGCGGTCGGCAGCCAGACCTCGACCTTGATGTCGGAATCGCTAGAAGGCGTCAATGTTGCCTGCACACGACAGAACTCTGGCAATCCGCCATAGGTACGCTCGGCCGCAGCAAGCGCCCGCTCGCCGGAGGTGCCCGGCGGCACAAAATCTCCAGGAGCGACGATGGTCGCCGCCGTGATCGTCCCTTCGTCAAGCCCCTGGCCGACGAGACGGTTACAAACGCTGGCCTGTAAGCCCCCCGCTTGTTCGACCGCTGTCGGGGTCGCCAGTGTCGCGGTCACGACAAGCGCCGTGACGACCGCTAATGTCATCAGAGTACGCAAACCTGTCATCGCTTCTCTCCTCTGGCCTAGTTCTGGCCACCATCCCCATCTTCAGCTTTCTCCAAGGCACGCGCGCCAGCCATGATGCCCTCCATGCCGATATTACCTTCATGGCAGGCATACTCGTATAGCGGGTCCGACGAACTCCGAAGCGGAATCATCGCCGTCCACGGCGCGTCCCAGGTATTCGGATCGGTAACCGTTACTTCGAGCTGCAACGTATCGTCACTCACCCGTGTGAACCGCTCGACCACCTGCAAACTACGGCTGGCCCCCATGAACGAGGTCTTCGGTGAGTAATTCGTCGTCTCGATGACCAACGTGTCACCCTCCCAATAACCACGGGAGTCGCCGTGAAGCTGGCGAACCCGCTCAGTCATATGTGGCGTCCCGTCCATCGGGATGACCCGAGGTCCACCCATCTCTTGGTACACGACGACATGGCTCGCACTCTGGAACAACTGAAAATAGCTGTTATACCCCGCCCCAAGTCGCGGAGCCCCCCAGCTGATACACCGCTCGCCCAGACTCCGGTCCTCCGGACCCCAAGCATGTCGTTGCCGCGCCTCTGCCCGTGCTGCCAACCGGGCATTCGATGACTCGGTCCTGACCGGGAGACGTCCATTCGCCGGATCGGTAATAAGAGAGGTACGATTGTCCCAGTCGCGCTCCACCATCCAGAACTGGTTGTAGTTCCCGGTTGCCGTGTCGCGCGAACTGAAGCTCTCCGCCTCGGCCAATGCCGCCGCAAAAACGCTGTCTCCGAAAGCAGCGTCGCCCCCGTCGGAACTGAACAGCTCCCCGGCACGCGCCTGCAGCGCCGCGACCTCTTCGTCGGTCAGGGCCTCCCGAGTTCCCAATATCTCTGGACGCTCGAGTGGCGTCACATTGTTATTCGCCCACACGCCTTGCAGATCGGCATGCCCATCAGCGGTCCGTGGTGGCGTCCATGTGCCGTCCTGGGCTACGACCGAGGTCGACGCGAAACCAAATGCCACCATCGCCCCTACGATCACGAAGCATTGACCTTTCACAGTCCTCCTCCTAGCGCTGGTTCATCCAGCCGTCTTGGCCTCTCCGATCCAGATACCCGTACCAGACAGATCGACCTCACGCTCCATCCAGCCGCCCATTCGCGGCGCGCACAGTGCGCAGCAACGCGCCCGTCCGAATCGTTACCACACGCGGGCATCAATCTCCTCAGGGCAACAATCCGCGCAACTGCCGGTTCCTATATTTACCGCCGTTGTCGGAAGGATACCACCACCGTCGCTACCGCGACGTCTCAAGCCACTCCAAGATACGCGGCGTCACAAATTCAGGCACTTGGTTGTGTGGACCGTGTCCCACGCCCGGCAGCACGTGAACCGTAAGGTCCCCCTGGACCCACTCCCACATACCGTCCAGGGTTGCATTCTGAAACGGACCGCTATCCTTCCCGTAAATAAAAAGGGTTGGCGCAGTCACCGGTGGGAAATTCCCGAGCGTGAATCCAAACCCTTCGGTCTCTGCTGTCACCGGCGAGACCGGCCAGTTCGCCTTGTAAAAATTTACGATAGATTCTGCGTAGAGGCGTCCATAGGCCTCCGCGCGAAGTGCCGCAAGTGCCGGCGTATCGCCAGGGCGGGCGCCACCGCTGCGAATCCGCTCACCGAACTGAGTTCCAGCCTCAGGGTTTTCCTGCATGTTCCGCTGGAATGTACTCGCTTGCTGCTGCTCTGGATTGTCGATCAACTCACGAATCAATCCCGCAGGATGGATCGAGCCGAGTGAGACTAAATGGTCGACCCGCTCCGGATAGGTCATCGCAAAATGCCAGGCATGCAACCCTCCGCTATCTTGCCCGATGACTGTGGCCGTACTCGCCCCGAAGTGGTCAATGATCGCGTTGATATCGTCTGCAATGCGAGCCGATGCATACTGCTCGATACCGACCGGCTTATCGCTCTCGTCGGTACCCCGGGTCGACATCGACACCACGCGATACTTCTCCGACAGTGCGACCAACTGATGCCGGAAGTCGAACCACGGCCCCGTAATACTGTGTACGAAGACCACAAGCGGCCCTTCACCGGCCGTGTAGTAACTGATGCGCACACCGTCCGAGTCCGCATTCCCCTGCGCGAATGTTGCGGAACGTCCCGACCAGTCCGTAAGCGTCACTTGCGCCGTTGCGGGAGCCACCAGCCCCACGAACCCGCTTGCAAGCAATAGCGTTAGAAGCATCCTCACGAGTAGCCCTCCTCAATCTGCAGCATTATACCGACGTCAGCAGCTTGGTTCTGCTAAGCTCAGGATGGCTTGAGCGGATTCCGGGCTCCAACCGGGTAACACGAGAGAAGCGATGAAAGAACGCGTAGCCAGTGCCCTGGCTGAAAGTCCACTCAACGAATTAGCTGTGTACCTGCTGGGTAATGTCCCAGGGTTGCCACCCATTGCACAGTCTATCCACATCCTTGGGATTGCCGCCGTCATGGGTTCGATCGTCATGGTCGATTTGCGATTCCTCGGCCTCGCGGTGCCAAGCCAGAACATCACCGAGATGATCCGGCGGTTGCTCCCCTGGACGTGGTGGGCGCTGCCAATCAACCTTCTTACCGGGTTGCTCTTCGTGGTAGCCCGACCCAACCGGTATTTCTACAACCCTGTATTCAGCTGGAAATTTAGCTGTCTCGTACCCGCCGTCGCCCTGGCGTTCATTGTCTTCTGGGTCAACCGGAAACGCCCTGGCTTCTGGGAAGCGTCGATTTCTACACGCCTACTCGGGCGCCTGATTGCCATTATCTCCCTCCTGTTGTGGACTGGAGTGGTGCTCGCCGGCCGCTGGATTGCCTATAGCGACTACCTCTATTTCCTCTATGAATGAAACGACATCGATGCCGTTCACGGCGTTTTGGTCCTGGCTAGAGACACGCCCCCTCGCCGAGCATATCGGGTTCACCTACTGGTTCCCATTGCTTGAGTCGATCCACGTACTGGCTGTGGGGATCGTGGTCGGCTCGATCGTGATGTCTGACCTACGGCTCCTGGGATTCACTGCCCTTCGCTATCCACCGAGCCGCATGAATCGGGAACTCGTGCGTTGGACGTGGTTTGCCTTCATCGTCGCGGTCATCACCGGCTTCGGCCTTTTCATGACCCGCGCCGCCACATATATCGAAAACCCCGCATTTCAACTCAAATTACTTTTCTTACTGCTTGCGGGTCTCAACATGGCCTGGTTTCAGTATCGGACCTTTCCCAACCTTCTGATTTGGGAACGAGCCGACATCACGCCGGTCCCGGCCAAGATCGCCGGCGCGGTCTCTCTTGTGCTCTGGATTGGAATCGTCTTCGCAGGTCGCTGGGTGGGTCACATCATCTAAACCGGCCTACGTCTGCAGCTATCATCACCCCGCAAATCCGGCCGACTCCCCCCCACAACGGTCGTACGCCTCACCGAGCGTACATACGCAAAGGGCCGGTCTCCAGAAGAGCCGGCCCCTTGTCGACCGCACTGCGGTCCGAAGCGACGGAATTCGTAGCGACACGCACCGGCTGGCTGCAACCAGATCAGCGCGCCTCATCTTCCGTTACAGATCACTCAGTGGTTCGAACGGCAAACGACCATCGCTATGCCCCAGGGACTCAAGGGGAACCCCCATCTTATCCAATAGGCTGAGATGAAGATTCGCCAGCGGAGTATCCTCCGAATAGCGAACGTGCCGACCTCCGGTACCAGCGCCCCCACCGGCCAACAGAATTGGCAGGTTGGTCGAGGCATGCGCATTGCTGTCTCCCATGCCAGCACCGTACACAATCATCGAGTGATCGAGTAGCGAGCCATCCCCATCCGGGGTGGTGCGCAATCGCTCCATAAACTCCGAGAACAGCTGCACGTGATATTGATTGATCTTCGTGAGCTTCGCGAGTTTCTCAGGATCCCGCTGATGGTGCGAAATGGGGTGGTGTGCGTCAGGCACACCGATTTCCGCGTACGTCCGTCCAGTAATCTCACGTCCCAGCATGAAGGTCGCCACGCGCGTGAGATCGGTCTCGTAGGCCAAGGCCATGAGATCAAACATCAACTTCGCATGCTCACCAATCGTCCCGGGAATACCCGCAGGCTGGGACACCACAGGAAGCTCCCGATCACTTTGGGCTTCAGCCATCTGAATCCGCCGCTCAATATCGCGAACAGCATCTAGATACTGACCAAGCTTAGCCTGATCCGCAGTCCCGAGCTCTCGAGACAGATCGGCCGCGCGCTCGGTTACTGAATCCAGGAGACTCGCATCTCGGGAGAGACGAGCTTTCCGTACCGCAGGATCCGTACTGCCACTGTCACCGAAGAGACGCTCGAAAACCGCGCGAGGGTTGTTCTCCATCGGAAGCGGCGTCGTCTCGTTGGCCCACGCGATGGTATTCGTATAGGCACAACTGAACCCATCGTCACACGAGCCTGCGAAATCACGTCCGTCCAGGGCGAGTTCAAGCGTCGCAAGCTGGGTCTCGCGCCCGTGCACACGACCGGCGATCTGATCCATCGAGACTCCCCCTCGTAGATCGGACCCGTCATCCGGCTTCGAAGGCATCCCAGTCAAGAACCTTGTCGACGCCCGCGCATGAGGCCCCTCACTCTCGACTCCATGCATGCCAGACAACACCTGCACATAGTCCCGGTACGGTGCCAATGGCTCCAGGATCGTTGGAAACTCGAAACCAGCCCCTTCCGTGGTGGGAGACCACTGCGGCATCATCATCCCATTCGGGACATACACGACGCCCAGGCGACGCACAGGATTGGCCGCCGTCGTACGGATGGCCGCAAACGCCGGCACCATTCCGTCGAGCAACGGTAACGCCAGCGACGCGCCGAGTCCGCGAAGCACGGTACGACGAGAAAGCGCCTTCTTGGTGATGATCATGATTCAGACCTCCGCATACGGAACGGGCTACTCTTCACGATACCTACAATGATAGACGACCATCGGTAGTCGTCCGAAGCTGCCTCGCGCGTGATAGACCGGATGGTCGGCCGATCGTAATACTCGGGACCTCTCCCCACGCCATACGCTAGCAGGCGCTCGATCAGCGTACCAACAAATTGCTCGCGACGCTCGAGTAATATCGACCGAAGACCGGAGGGCCCCTCGAACGCCGTTCCGTCGGGCAAACGCCCCGACGAGTCGATGGGGAGATCCGCCTCCCCCGTCGTGCGCCACCGCCCAATCGCGTCGTAGTTTTCCAGGGCCAGCCCCAACGGATCCATCGGCGCATGGCACACCGAACATGCCGGACTCTCGCGGTGCCGCTGGAGCCGATCCCGCACTGTCGCGGCCCGCCCGTCCTCACCTCGCTCTGGAAGATCCGGCACATCCGCCGGCGGCGGTGGTGGCGGCGTGCCCAGCACATTGGTCAACATCCATTTCCCACGCAGAACCGGCGACGTGCGATTGGGGTACGAGGTGACGGTAAGTATGCTGCCATGTCCGAAAATGCCGCCTCGACGCTCTGCAAGGTCAGCAGGCAATGCGACCCGACGGAAATGGCTCCCGTACACATTCGGCACTCCGTAATGTTCGGCCAATCGCTCGTTCAGATAACTGTAGTCGGCACCAAGCAGGTCGAGCACACTCCGATCGTCGCGAATCAGGCTGTCGACAAACAGCTCGGTCTCTTGCTGAAAGGCATCGCGGAGATTCTCATCGAATTCTGGAAATGTAATCGCATCGGGCACCACAGCGCGGAGATTACGAAGATACAGCCACTGACCGGCAAAATTACGCACCAGTTCGGTGGCACGGGGATCTGCAATCATGCGCCTGGCCTGCTGTTCTAGGACCAGAGGATCAGTCAATCGCCCCTCTTCGGCCAGGTCCAGAAGTTCATCGTCAGGACCGCTGGACCAGAGAAAAAACGATAGTCGCGACGCCAGCTCGAGATCAGTCAGCGCATAGGCAGTAGCCGGCGCGACATCCGTGGGGTCTCGCACGACGCGAAAGAGAAAGTCAGGCGAGATCAGCAGACGCTCGAGCCCCAGCTGAATACCGGCCTCGAAACTTCCGCCCTGCCGACCCGCACGATAAAACTCCATAAGGGTCGCCATGTCCGTATCGTCGATCGGTCGCCGATAGGCTCGACGGGCCAGGGACCCCAGAATCTCGCGTGCGCAGGCGTCCTCATCGGCGACATCCGATCCTGTCGGTTGACAACGAAAGATCGCCCGGCGGCTGGGTGTATCACCCGCCCCGGTGCTGACGTACGGCCCTCCGATCGCCACATGCTCAACCGCCGCATTTCCATCACGCATCTCATTCACCGCGACGGCAAACACCGTTTGGCGCGGCTGGAGCACGCCTTCTGGCTCCGTGAACTTCCGCACGAACGAGACCCCCACCACGTGCGGCCCTGCCTCGGCCTCAAAGCGCACCCGCATGTTCGCATCCGCAAAGAGCATGTACTCTTCCCATTCCGGATCGCCGAATTGGTTGCCGCCGTAGCTTGCTGGGGCCTGCACCACTTCCGGTTCCTCACCACCAAAAACGAAGGTCTCGAGCAAGACACCGTCCAGTCGCACCTCCAACTCGTGACGCGAGCCCATTCCCCGGACGTAGTCGACGTAATTCCGATGCAACCGAATCTCGAGATCGTAATCGCCTGCCACCGGAAAATAGTGGCGCACACCCACTCCCCCGCGTGACCCGAATGGCAGATCATCGTTCATCCGATCGTCCTGCTGCAGCAGGATCGGCACCTTGTAGGTCTCGGTCGCCGGACCCAATGGCGTCTCTCCAACCGCCAGGCGAGCGATCTTGCGAGCCGCCGAAAGGTAGCGCTCCATTAGCGCCGACGAGACCGACAAGACGTTGGCCATATTGTCAAAACCGTACTCGTCGAAATCGTCGGCCGGCAACAAGGTCTCAACGTCTACATCCACCGCGACCAGATCGCGCACCGAGTTGCGGTATTCGGCACGGTTGAGCCGATGCACAGCCTCGGTACGGCCGGGATTCGGATCCAGTTCGGCATGCGCATCCAGCGCGGTCTCAAGCCAGCTGACGACCTGGTCATAGACGGCTGGCTCAGGCCGGGGACGACCGACCGGGGGCATGGCCCGCGTGCGTAACTTCGCGACCACCGCTTCCCACTCGTCGGCGTGTGCACCAATATCGCTGAGATCCCGTCCGGCGAGACTGAAGTCAGCAATCTGAAGACGGTCGTTGTGACACGTGACGCAGTAGCGCGTCAACATCCCATCAAGTACCACCTCCCCGCCGTCGCCTGGCGCCTGCGCGTGAAGGACGGCCACGCCCTCCATTGAACACCACATGGCGCCCGCGAGAAGCGTCACGCCCAAGCCGAACCGTACCGGCCACGCTGACATTGTCATCCCCCCCCTAAATCCAAGAACGGCGATAGTTTGGCGGAACGCCGCCACCGTGTCAATCCGCTCTGGCCTGGGATAGCATTAGGCATGTCTCACCGCATTCTGCCGACGTTGCTCTCGGCCAGCCTCACGGTCCTCTTGCCGGCCGCGGACGCACATAGCCAGCCAGTTATTGACGCCGTCCGTACGGACAACTACCGGACTCTCACCGATGAACTAGCCCGCGGCGCCGATGTAAACGCTCGGCAAGGTGACGGTGCCACGGCACTCCACCACGCGACTCATCGGAACAACGTCGACGCGGTCACTGCATTGCTTGCCGCTGGCGCCACCGTCAATGTCGCGAATGAACTCGGCGCCACGCCGCTCTGGCTTGCCGCCAGGAACGGGAGTTCGCCGCTACTCACCCGGTTACTCAACGCGGGTGCTGATCCAAATGCCGCGCTGAAAATGGGCGAGACACCATTGATGAGCGCAGCTCGCGCCGGGAGCGTCAACGGTGTCGCGCTCCTCCTCGATGCAGGCGCCGACGTCCACGCCACCGAACACGAGCGCGGCCAGACAGCACTCATGTGGGCCGTCGCCCAACAGCATCCGGAGGTCGTGCGGCTACTCCTCGCCCACGGCGCCGACGTTCATGCGCGGACGAGAATCTGGGACCAACTCGAAAATACTGCCGGCAACACCAACCCGATCGGTAACTTTCGGATGAAGCACGGTGGATCGACACCGTTACTCTTTGCCGCACGTCACGGAAATATCGAGACGGCCCAGCTCCTCATCACAGCCGGCGCCCGTGTCAATGACACCGCCGCATCCGGCACGAGTGCGCTCGTCATTGCGTCCCACAGCGGACATGGCCCATTCGCCCAATACCTGCTGGCACACGGAGCCGATCCGAACGCAGCCGAGGCTGGGTACACCGCGTTGCACGCGGCCGTGCTCCGCAGTGAATCCGCGCTCGTGGAAGCGCTTCTCGCCTATGGCGCCAACCCAGACACACGCCTCGCACACGGTAGTCCGGGCCGTCGATTCAGTGCCGACTACAGCCTCCGCTATCAACTGATTGGAGCCAGCGCGTTCTGGCTCGCCGCCAAGTATGGTGAGCTGGAGATCCTGCGTATCCTCTCGTCTTACGGATCAGACCCCCTGGTAACGCCGTCGACGGGGATGTCTGCCCTGCATGCAGCAATGGGCGTCACGCGCGGCACAGAGAATCGCCGCAACCGGGTTGGCATTCCGGTGCCAGATCCAGGCGATGAAGCCCGGCAAACCCGAGAATTGGTGAGCATCGTGCTGGACCTGGGAGTGGACATCGATGCCGTGGATGCACGCGGCAATACTGCCCTCCACCTCGCCGTCCGTAAAAGCTTCCCGTCGGTCATCGAACTACTCGCTGACCACGGCGCCGACCTGCACACGACGAACGAGAGCGACGACACCCCGCTCAGCCTTGCGGAGAGTGCCCAACCAATCCCCGGCAGCTACGAGCGTGGCACCCGGCCGTCGATCGCAACGTTGCTCCGCCGGCTTGGTGCGCAGAACTGAAGCTGACGTCCACAAAGAGCTCAGGAATACCGTTCAACCGCACCAGACATCCCGGCGATGAACGGCGGGTTCACGCCGCCAGGTCCGGAAGAGATACCGGATGTCTGGCTAGAAACGAAAAAATCGGTTGAACTTGACAACAAAGCCCCGGTTACGCAGCTGTGCACGCCGGTCTGGACGCAGCGGCGTCGAGTCACGATCCTCCGTGTACACGACGAACAACTCGCTGCCAGGGCTATACTCCCAACGCAACCGCAGGTTGTTGCTCACCGTATTACTCGCCGAGTTGTATTGCACCAATCCACTGAAGAACATGCGTGGATTGAATGCGTAGTTGATTCGCGTGACAGCCAGATCCGTGCGAAACGCTCCCTGAGGGGTATCGATCCAGTTCACGGAAATGCTGGGCTCGATAGACATCTGCGGAAGCACCGATATACGACCTCGCTGAAATCCCAGTGTCGTGATGTCGCCATTAAAGTAGCCACCTTTTTGCGCGATCACAGTGCCGTTGAGTCGGCGCTGCTCTCCGATTCCGTAGGCAACCTGCACGTCGGTAAACGCGTATCCGCCCACGGGAATGGTGACATGGGGGCCAGGGGCGAAGGGGACCACCAATAACTCGTAGTTGTCATTGATCGTCAGGTCGATGCGATCACTGCTCTCGAACAGCGTCTGCACTTCAAGACGATTTAACCTGGTCTCCAGCAGGTTCGAGCTGGCCCCCAAGATGTAATCGACACCACCAACGAATCGAAACTGTCGGACCGCCTCAATCGAGCGGGGCCGCGGACTAAACCGGCCTTCCATATAGGTCCGCCGGAAATTATCACGGCGTACAAACCCAACCTCTGGATTGAAATTGTCCTCAACAAGCAGATGGTCCACCTGCATGCCATAACGGTCCCCGGCATAGTTGAACTGACCCTGATAGCTCGTGTCCTCTCCCACCAATCCGGGTGTCTCGGTCCTGGCGTAATAGGTCAACATCTGCACGTTGTCGTAAAACGCAAACGTCGCGTCAGCCCCATAGGTCTGACTGGCCCCGTCGCCGCGACGAGACACCGATCGGTTTGTAAAAATTCCTCCGATGGAACTTCGCCGTAGAATGTCGCGCTTCACACGGGCCGCGGTGAAATTGGTGGGTTCGGCCCCGGACACGAGTTCATCGTCGGTCGAAATGCTTAAGGCGCCAACATCGAACTGCCCAACCTTCCCGGTCACGCGGCCGCCGCCCAGAATCGGCACGACCTCGCCACCCTGCAAACCAATACGTCGGCTATAGAACAGCGTGGGGGCATTCCCGCCTCCAAAAAACCCGCCGGCGCCCAAACTCCGTCCCGAAGCAATGCCGCCACGGGCAAAATCAAATATCCCCCGACTCTCGAGAAAGAATTCCCGTTTCTCAGGAAAGAACAAACTGAACCGCGTCAGGTTGACCTGTTGCTCGTCGACCTCTACCTGCGCGAAATCGGTGTTGTAGGTCAGATCGGCCGTCAGGTTCTGCGTGATGCCATACTTGACATCAAGACCGACATCACCGGTCGTCGTCCCCTCACTCAGCGGGTTGGCCATCGCGTCCCGCGTGAACCCCCCGATCACGTAGGGCTTGATTTCGAGCGTCCGGCGAGCCGGCGGAGGCTCCAGCCCGACAAGTGTCCCGGCGGCCGAGACCATGAAAATACCGGCCGAACCACGCCCGCCACCGGCGGAAATCGGAAGTCGTGTCAAATAGGCCCACTCGTTCTTCCGGCGAATGGCACGACGGAGTTGAACCCCCCACATCTGCGCACCTGTCTGACCGCGGTATCGGAGCGTCTTGAACGGAATCTCCATTTCCGCCGTCCAACCGCCCTCGAACCGACCGGTCCGCACATTCCAGACCGGATTCCAATCAGCGTTCGGATTACCTTCATTGGTAAATTGCTGGTCAGCACGCGCACCCAGGGGGTTGGTATAGAAGTTGACCCCATTCCGCCGATCGTAGAAGGTGTCGAAAAACGCTGCGAACGTATCGTTCTGGCGCAACTGATTTGTATCGCGACGCATCTCGTTCGCCACCCACTCACTCTCCGGTGCCGAATCCCACACCCGGGCCGACACGTACACGTTCGTATCATCGAACATGATCCACGCCTCGGTCTTCTCGGTCGCGGGCGCTCCCTCGTCCGGCACCTGCTGGATGAACCCCGTGATCGCTGGCACACTGCCATACACTGGCTCGTCCAACTCACCGTCAATCCGGATCCCCTCGACGAGCCGGATCGCCCGTACCGTGGTACGGCCCCCCTCATCCCGACGCATGACATCCGGCGCACTCGGCGGAGGAGGCCCGTCAATACTTGCGTACGACGCGTCCTCTCCATCACTGGCCAGCGCGCTGGTCGGCGCTACCGTTCCGGCTTCCGGAGCTGCACGGCCCGGCTCACGGGCAGCCACAACGCGTTCTGGCGGAACGGGCGCGTCAACCTCTGAAGGTGCTGCCGGAACAGCGGCATCTCCCCGGCCGCGCGGCACCCCGCGTGGAGGAACCTCTACCCTCTGTGGGCCAGGCATCTCGGACGTGCCGGTCCGTGACCCGGTCAGGTCCGAAACCACCTGGTCTTGCAGGTCAAAAAGATCGGCAACGGCACCATCGACCTTCGTCGACCGCAAGACCAGCCCGGTCACAACATCGAAGTATTGGCCCGTAATCCGCAGCACGTCACCCACGCGCTGATAAGTTCCGCCCACCACAAACCGGCCTTCGATGTCTCGTCCGGCCGGTCCAACGGGGCCAAGTGCACCACCTATTTCACCGGAGCGCCTCACCACTGCGGTTCCAGCGGGAAACCCCGTCACCAGCGATTCCGCGATCCCCTCGCCGATCCAGTCCTCGACAGCCACGCCGTTCAAATTTCTGAAAGGCACGACCGTGACTGCGCCTGCGACAGGCGGCTCCAGTTCCGAATCCGGGCGCTGTCCGGCGTGCAGCGTCATCGACGCCCACAGGCCTCCGACAGTCATTGTCAACATCCAACACGCCGCGCGCATCACCACGTCGCTCACCTACTTCCCGGACAACGCCGACACCGACCGGGGGGACCGACACCCGGATCCCCACATGGTCCTTCTTCCCCTCTAATTAGCATACGTTCAATCACATCAGTGCTTTACACGAAATGGCACACTCATTCGAGAGACGCGGTACACGCAACGATCTGGTCCGATGACTCTTCAGATGGGTATGATGCGTCGTGGTCATACGGCCAATAAGGCCAACCGTCGACGTCTGTCCAACAAGGGAGAAAAACCGATGAGGATCCGAGCGTCCGTCGTCAGTCTTCTTGGGTTATGCCTGTTGGGGCCAGGAACATCCCCTGGCCTGGCGCAGTATGGCGCACGCGACGGTGAATGGCGGAGTTACGCGGGCGACCACGGCAGCACCAAATATGCTCCGCTTGACCAAATTGACGCAGACAACTTCAGTGACCTTCGTATTGCCTGGCGCTGGCGTTCGGTCGACGGTACCGTCGACCTCGAGACGCTTCGGCAAGACGATAGCCCCGTGTCGATCCTGGGCATGCAGGCCACTCCCCTGATGATCAACGGCGTCATTTACCTATCGACAGCCATGTATCAGGTGGCTGCGCTCGACGCGGGCACCGGCGAAACACTCTGGGTCCACGACCCTGAGGTCTATCTCGGCGGGCGTCCGACCCACGGCTACGGCTCGAGAGGAATCGAATACTGGAGCGACGAAACCGGAGCCGATCAGCGCATCTTCTGGGGCACGAGTGAGGGCTACCTGCACGCCGTCGATGCCCTGACGGGCGACCCCATTCTCGACTTTGGCGATAACGGCCGGGTCGACCTGACCGAGGACATCCCGCGGGCAACGCGTGGTGACACCAACTATCAGGGTCGCAACCTGCTTCAGGTGAAGTCTCCGCCTGTGGCCCTCCGCGACATCGTCGTGACTCCCACGATCATTTCTGATTTCGTTGTCAGGAAAGAGGCACCGCCCGGGTGGCTCAAAGGCATCGACGCTCGTACCGGCGAAACCCGGTGGACCTTCCGTACCGTCCCACAAGCGGACGATTTCGGCGTCGACACCTGGCTGAATGAATCGTGGCGGTACACGGGCAATGCAAACGTCTGGCCCCCGATGAGCGCCGATGACGAGACCGGTTACGTGTTCTTGCCAATTGGCACATCCACCAGCGACTACTACGGGGGACACCGACTTGGCGACAATCTGTTTGCCGAGAGCCTAGTGGCGCTGGACATCGAAACCGGACAGCGCATGTGGCACTTCCAGGCCGTACACCATGGGGTCTGGGACTACGATTTTCCTGCAGCACCCAATCTCATTGACGTCACCGTTGACGGCCGTCGGATCAAGGCTATCGCCCAGGTGAGCAAGCAAGGGTTCACCTACGTATTCGATCGGGTAACGGGCGACCCCGTCTGGCCGATCGAGGAACGCCCTGTAGAAACCGATACCGACCTGGAGGGCGAAGTGCTCTCGCCGACCCAACCCTTCCCCACCAAACCTCCACCGTTCGAGTACCAGGGCATCTCACTCGACGACCTCGTAGACTTCACACCGGAAATCAGGGCAATGGCACTCCAGGCGGTCAGTGACTTCAGATTGGGTCCTCTCTTTACTCCGCCAATGCTCAGCAACGACGGCGGGCTCCAGGGTACGATTCAACGCCCTCATATTGCCGGGGGGGCGAGCTGGAGCGGCGCGGCGGTCGACCCGGAGACGGGACTTCTGTACGTGCCCTCGGAAAACCGCTACTCTGTGCTGAAGTACTACACCCCCGATCCGGCCGAGGGAGGTAATCTGCGATTCACCCAGGGCCCCTTCGACAGTGGCACGTTGCCGACGATGCCCCAAGGGCTTCCCTTGCTCAAACCACCCTACTCGCGGATGACAGCCATTGATCTGAACGCCGGGGAACACGCCTGGATGCAACCCAACGGAGACGGCGATCGCCTCCGCAACCATCCGGCGTTGCGCGAACTCGAACTGCCTCCGCTTGGAGGTGAAGGTCACGCTGGGCCAGTGCTCACCAAGACACTCCTGATCAGCGCGTTATCGGCCGGGAGCTCTGACGGAGGACCGAGATTGGTCGCGCGAGACAAGACCACGGGAGAGATCGTCGGCTCCGTCGACCTTCCCACTGGCGCCATCGGAACCCCGATGACCTATCTACACGAGGGCACGCAATACCTGGCCCTGACTATCGGCGGACAAGTACCCGAACTGATCACCCTCAGTCTCCCCCGGCCATAGCTGGCCTCAGCAGAAAGGACCTGACCGTGGCTACCTCTCGACGACGCTTTCTCCGCCACGCCGCCGCCATGGGCGGCGTCGCTATCGCCCGTCCGACATCCGCCTGGACGCCGACCGCCCTCCCATCCACGACAGCAATCACGTCGCGGACGGAGTCTCCGCCAGAACTCCTCGCCAGGCACGCCGCTGAAACGCGCGCCGCCGCCGCGCCCGCCGCCCAAACAGCCGAGACCAACGACTACGCCGCCATGTATCGAGAGCGACGTAATTGGGGTCGCTGGGGCAACGATGACCAGGTCGGCGCCATCAATCTCATCACCTCCGACAAGCGCGCGGCGGCAGCCGGATTGGTCCAATCCGGCCGCACGGTATCCCTGAGCCGCACCTTCGAACCGCCACAGCACTTTATGACCAAGAGTGCGCTGGGGTCAGGCGGCGGTTATGTAATGGACTACCTTGGCTTCATTTATCACGGCAATACCGTGACGCACGTTGATGCCCTGTGCCACATCTGGGATGAGGACGGTATGTGGCAGGGCCGTGATCCAGACGCCGCTATCGACACCCAAGGCGCCCACTTCGCCGACATCACGCACTGGAAGAACGGCATCATCACCAAGGGCGTCTTGCTCGATGTCCCTCGGCACCGGGGGCGTCCGCACGTGACTCGTGACGAACCGGTAATGGGTGCCGAGTTGGCGGAGATCGCCGAAGCTCAGGGTGTCACCGTAGACCCCGGCGATGCCTTGTTGATTCACAGCGGGTGGGAAGCCGCAACCGAGGCCAATGCCGCCGCGGGTGCCGGCCTCCATCCCAGCTGCGCCGAGTTCATACGAGACCACGACGTAGCGCTCCTCGGGTGGGACCTGATGGACGC
>CAZPZZ010000041.1:0-29768 GCA_964591245.1 uncultured Vicinamibacteraceae bacterium
TATAGAGCGCGTCCTGTCGCGTCGTCATACCCCGACTTGACGCCACCCACGGCTTCGCCTGCGCAGTCCCGATATAGAACAACCCGAGATCCTGATCGTAGCTGCCCGGGATCCAGGCATCACCGCCCGCACGCAAATACGGTGGCGTGTCTCCCCATGAGGCGTCGTTCGGATCACCCGGCAACGCTATTGTGGAGGTCCGCCACAATTCCGCACCGGTATCCGGGTCATGACCGGTGATAAAGCAACTCTGCTCCGTGTATCGCTCGCAGCCGTTCGTACCCGTGATGACCACCCCATCCGCAATCACTGGACCCGCGTTCTGCCGAAAGCCCTGCGTATAGTCGGTCTTGACCGTGCGCCATGCTTCCGCTCCGGCGCGCGCATCCAGCGCCACAATCGCCGCGTCAGCCGTGGCAAGGAACACCTTGTCTCCGTAGAACGCCAGGGTACGCGTCGCCCCAGCCCGAGCATCCTCCGGAAGGCGCGCACGGTAGACCCAGATGACGTCACCGGTGGCCGCATCAATCGCCTGGACCACATTCCCGGGGTTGGCCAAAAACATGATGCCATCGTGCACGAGGGGCGTCGTCTGGTTGTTCCCCGGCCGGATCGAGATCGACCACGCGAGATTCAGGTCGGCCACGTTGTCGCGGGTCACCTGATCGAGCGGGCTATACCCGTGGCTGTTGCGTGTCCGACGCCAGCTCAACCAATCCTCCGGTGGAGGATCGGCGAGCATCGCATCGGTCACGGGCGTCAGTTCGTGCGGAACCTCCTGATTGACAAACCGCGAGGATCGCCGCCGCACTCGCTCACCTGCGCGCGCGGCGCGACGCACCTCAGACACGTCCGCCGCGTCGCCAATCATCACCCCGGCGTCCGCCGTCAAAATGCCGTCACCAGGTACCGCACCGTTCGACTCCAGCAGATACGCGACGAGCCCGACGTATGCCGCATCGCTGAGCGACCCAGCTTGACCGGGGGGCATCTCATCACGCAGGTAGGCAAACAGTTCGTCGGTCGTCTGTCCTGCCCAACTGTTCAGGAACTCCACACCCGAGAGCGGCGGCGCATGCACCATCCCCTCAAGGGCCGACCCATGACACTCGGCGCACTGCACGCCGTAGGCCGACCAACCGCTCACGGCCTGGCTCGTCGTAAATGCCCCATCCGCCGATGGAGCCTGAGCAGACGCAACGAGCACACCCGGTCCGCCGGTTGAGATGCCTAGCAGGATCGGCGCCACCACCGCTATCCCACACAACACTCTTACGAACTGCGTTCCCAACCAACCTGACCCGCCGCCGGAAGTTCCCTTCACCATGATGCGTGCTCCTGGATGCTGTCGGACAGGTTCTCCATACCGCGTGGCTGTCCGTGCCGCCCTTATATCACCAACAGGGCGACGACGCTACCGGCTCACTTCCTGAGACCATAGAACGGGCCCGACGTGCTCCGGGCCGTTCGTACCGTGCGACAGCCACATGCCGTAATATCGAGTGATGGGATTGAACCCCATCGAGCGAAGCGCACGTATCGACGCAATTGACATCTTGCGCGGCTTCGCCCTGCTCGGCATCTTGCTACTCAACATTCTCGGATTCGGCCTGCACAGCGCCGGCTACTTCAACCCGCTCATTGCGATCGGTGAGACGGAGACGAGCCGCCTCCTCAACCTTGGCTCGTGGGCGTCAACGAGCGTCTTCTTCGAGGGCGCGATGCGTTGTCTCTTTTCACTGCTCTTCGGCGCGGGGGTTGTGCTCTTTACCAGGAAGCGAAAATCCGGGACAGGATGGCCATACGTCCGGCGACACGTCTGGCTGCTCGTCTTTGGCCTGATCGACACGTTCATCCTGCTCTGGCACGGCGACATCTTGATGGTCTACGCCGTGGCTGGCGTCCTCCTCTACCCACTCCGCAATTACTCTGCGCGCAGGCTGCTCATCACAAGTACCGTTCTCATGCTGCTAACAGGCCTAATCAACGCCGGATTGGCGTACGGCCTGAATCACGCCCGGATGACCGATGACGTCATCTGGACGGATTTCGAAAATCAGAACAACCCGCCGGAGGACTCGTACGACGCAGAACTCATGGCGCGAGGAGATAGTTACTCGAGCGCCTTCGCCTGGACCGCAGGTCATATGGTTGATTTTTTCCTGTTCGTCTATCCTGCGATGTTCTTACCAGATGCTCTGGCAATGATGATTTTCGGCATGGCGCTCTTCAAGCTCGACGCCTTTCATCTCTCCTGGTCGACGCGCGCCTACGTGACGCTCGCGGGAACCGGCTTCGGGGTGGGACTCATCACCAATCTGTGGGAACTTCAACTGGCACTCAGCTCCGAATTCGACCTGCTCTCAACGTTTCCACTATTTATCCCTACGTACCACGTCGGTCGTCTGGGAATGGGGTGTGGCTACCTCGGTGCCGTCATGCTGCTCTGCAAGCTCAACATCTTCTGCGGCCTGCGCGGCGCGCTCGCTGCCGTCGGGCGCTTGGCACTGACCAACTATCTGATGCAGTCACTGATCTGCTTAGTGATCTTCACCGGTTGGGGATTCGCTCTCGTCGGAACCTTCGAGCGCTGGCAGCTATATCCGCTGGTCGTCGCCATCTGGGCCTTCCAGCTCTGGTTCAGTTCCTGGTGGCTTTCGCACTATCGATTTGGCCCGACCGAATGGCTGTGGCGAACGCTCACATATGGCCATCGACCGTGAACCGCCCCGAAAATATGCGACCAGGTTATAGCCACTGGGACAATCCGTTGAACCATACGGCGTTCCAAAAAACTAATGCGACGCTAGACGCGTACTTCAGATTCCGCTTCGCCGACTCGTGACATCGATGGGCACATCGCTGCCAGGACGGTCTTGCACACGAACGCCACGACGACGGCCACGGAGGAGCGTTCCGGTACATTGTGAGCCCGCGTCGCAATGGATCCGGCGAGCTCCAATCCGTCATGCCGTGTCACTTCGCCAGCCGCGGAACAATGTCATGGAGCCCCTTCATAATTTGATCAGCTGAAACTGAATTGTTCGTAAACTCAATCCACGTATCAAGTGGAACACCCTGAACGGCGGCCTCCTCAAGACACAAAGCGAACTCCGGACGCTGACGGCCCCTAGACGCATACCAAGCGGACGCCAAACGCGTTCTGGCGTCAACGGTCGACACGTCATCCTGTTGCTTGGCGGTAACCGAAGCAAGGGTGACCTGAACGATACCGTCACCGTGTAGGATGCCGTGCCCCGTCGCATTCAACACTCGGCAGTCACTCTCAGTAGCGCGCGTTACGAGCCAGTCACGGAATTCCACGAAATGCGCCTCGGTCAGCACCGATTCCCCTCCGATCCCCGTGCGCACGCAAGTTGAGCGCTCCTTCAACAAAGCCCCCAATACTCTACCCGGTCTGCTGTCGGCGCCCACTCCGACTCGTAGATCGTATTTCTGCAATAGAACACGCCATCAGTAAATGCAAGGTCTGCCCCGACGAACACCACCGGATCACATCCCATCCGGCACGCAAGATCGAACGTGGACGTGAGTACGGACCCCCACGTCTGTAGGCGTGCATGGTCTGCTCCGTGTTCCGTCAACCACGGCCACGGCTGGTGGTCACTCACACGGAAAATGAAGCACCGTCCACAGAATTGATCAAACGTCTCAGGCGTGATGCTGCTTTCGGCCACGAGCCACATACCTTCGGTATCCGGCAGATCGCAGAGATGTCGCGCGTTGCACTCTTGTGGGTCAACCGCTACTACCAAGTGAGGTCTTATACCCGCCGCCAGCAGTGGCCTGACGGCAGTGTCGACCGCCACAACAAGCACCCGCTCCTGTAGCCCAGAAAGCACCTCCAGGTCCTTGTCCAGCGACGGTCCTGCTCCGACCACCACCGCAGGGGTCCCAGCAAATGCCCCGAACAATTCCGACACCTCGCCCTCTGCCGCAATCACCGGAAGGTTCCGGATGGTGTTCAGGAGATATACCCCTGCAAACCGAAGGCGAGCCTCGGCGTTCGCCCTGGTGCCTGTTTCCGCATTCCGACGCGCATCCTGGAAAACTCGTTCAACTAGGTCCCTGGCCCGACGGACCTCGGCCGGTGTTTCTCGTTCAAACACCGCTGAAACCAACAGTCCAGGCGGCTCAGCTCCCGTCTTCATCAGCTTCCACGCCTCGGCAACCCCTTCGTAATCCGGCCCCACCAGGTGTGTCAAGCGGCCCGTATTAACCCAGTCCGACCAGTCTCGACGAGCTCGCATCGGCCCGATCGTTGCGGGGCACACCTCAAACGCAAGCACCTTCGTCACGTCGCTGCGCCGCTCAATTGCGTCGAGGACGTAGCCCAACCCAAGTCCGACCACGATCACGAGATCAGGGTCACCGGCGGAAAACAACGGCGCAACCAGACGACCGGCTTCTTCCAGCGGATTTCGGCGGCTGTGAAGCAAAACCGTTCGGTGGTCATCGAAACGGAGGAGCAGAGACTGAAATTCGCCCGAAGCTTCCGTTTCTACGGTGAGTCGTTCCGCTACGGGCGCTGTCGACATATCGTTGCTTCACCCTCTCGTTAAGCGTGACGGACCTGCGGCTAGAAACAGTCCGGTGTATGGAAGAAGCAAGATCTGCGCCATCGCGGCTGGAGGAAAGCAATAGAACCCCAGCGAACTCCACTGGTGGCCCTAGGCATCATCACACTCACCACCTACCAAGGGCACCACCGAAACCAGTACCCGAAGACAGCAGTGTTGTTATTCCGACTTGAGCGTCGAATCGCTGACACCGGAAAGCAGGGCGATGTAATAAACGCGTTGAGCTGAGGCCAGTCGCGCCCCGAACGTCCTCTAAGGCCACAGCCGAATCAGTCGTAATCCTCCGCCGCCAGCGACAGGCGCACGACCTCCGCGTCGTTTCGCGCGACAACGTGCTGATTCGCAAACGCCGGATGGGCCCAGAGCACCGCGCGGTCATCCCACCGGCCGGACGCGCCTCCACGGGTGCGGGTGTTCGGCTGCAGTAACAGCGTGCGATCGATCTCCTCGTATCCCGTCGGCGAAAAACGAGCGATCACCAATTCACCCGTCTCGTTGACGACAAACCAGCGGCTCCCGTTCTGCACCAGGTAGGAATTCGCCCACCGTTCGTGCGGCGTCAATTGATCGGTCGACCAAAGGCGCTCGCCGGTCGCAGCGTCAAGGCCCCGAAATTCCCCGTAACTGCTCAGGCCGTACATTGCGTCACCGACGAGTACTGGCGTCGACAAGGTGGCTCCCTGCGGCGGACGGTCCGTCCGGTTCGGGTTCACCCCTTCCCACAGCAATCGTGCGGCCGGCCGGTCCGGATTCAACGCGAGCATAAGACCGCCATTCTCTACCTGGGTTACCAGAAGGTAACGACCATTCCACACCGGCGTCCCGATCGTCAGACCGCTCGGGACGGGAAAGTCATACTGCCACCAGATCTCCCCGGTCTCGGGGTCGAGCGACGTCACGGCCGCCGCGTGCCACACGATCAACTGCCGCACTCCGCCCGCGGTAATCACGATCGGTGAGGAATAGCCCGGCTCAGAGGTGGTTTCAATCGCGCGCCACACCTCGTCCCCGGTTTCGCGGTCAAACGCCATGACCATGGCATCCGGCTCGCCGCCGAGCAGCACAATCAAATGATCTCCCTCGACCAGTGGAGATTGGGAAACACCGAAGACCGGCACTGTCACGCCGTATTCGGCAACGGTATCAACCCGCCAGACTAGATCTCCGGTGACAGTGTCAAAACACGAGAGCATCCCGGCAGCCCCCAAGATATAGACATGGTCACCAGTGACCGTGGGCGTCGCCCGGGGACCCGTCGCAAATTTGACATGGATATTGCGGTACGCGGCCGGCCATTCCTGCGTCCAGAGCTGTTCCCCGCTCTCCTCATCCAACACGACGAGACGCTCGTGACCGTCCATCGTACGGCTGCCTGGCGTCTCCTCGTAGTCGAGTACGTAGACACGACCATCCGCAACGGCCGGGCCAGCGAATCCACCACGGATAGGCACTCGCCACTTCACCATCAGCCCTTCATCCGCGAAGCGCTCGATGAGGCCGGTGTCACTCCATATGGCGTTCCGCTCCACGCCGCGCCACTGCGGCCAGTCCTCCGCATCGAGCGAGATTGTCGCCACACCGATAGCGACACACATGATGGCAGCAACGTTCAGGCTCAGGGCATGACGATCAGGCATCCGTTCACTCCACGTAGTTTGCACACGATTCTGGTTGGACAGACTACTGCCCTCACGAGCTCCGCTCAACGGCTCGCTCATCTCCGTTGCCACGGCCAACAAGAAAAGGTGCCCGTGCCGACGGCGCGCCGTCGGCAGTATACAAGCCAGACCTTCGGAGTGACTGAGTATCTCGTGTTGGGTCCTGACGTGAACCACCAAGGAGGTCCGGTACTTCCGCCGCTCGAAGTGACCGCAACGGACGTGGTACCCTGCGCGAGAAGCAGACAAACTGGACGCCACGTAGATCGGTCCAAGCCGGTACGAATTGGACCAAACCCTTTAGGACTGCAGATCAAGAACACAGCGGAAGTGGCTCTTCCGCCGCGAAAGACCAAAGAAAGCGAAGGTGGGGTGATGTCCTCCAGAAAACTGCCAACTACAATCTGCGCCGCTATCACGACAACGATCGTCTGGGCCTCGGTCGGCTCCGCAATAGCGCAGACGTTCGACGGGGCGGCAGACTCCCAACCTGCTCGGGCAGATCTCGCCATTGTGGGCGGCCTATTGCTCGATGGCCACGAGGGCCCGCCCATGCCTGGAGCCCTGGTCCTCATCAACGATGATCGGATTGTCGCGGTCGGCAGCCGCAACACACTTGAGATACCAGCCGGGGCCGACGTGGTCGATGCCACGGGCATGACCATCCTCCCCGGACTCATAGACGTCCACGTTCACCTGGATATCCTGGGTCACTCCGACTACCAGCACTGGCACGGACGCTACCGTGACCGGTACGCGGACACCATGGAAATCTCCGCACGACAGCTTCTTCTAAGCGGCGTTACCACCGCGGTCGATCTGGCCGGTCAGCCAGAAGCCCTCATTCCACTCATCGCACGTATTGAAAGGGGCGACATCCCGGGTCCCCGCGTGGTCGCAAGCATGGGATGGCTGACGAACTGGCCGGAGGAGCAGGTGGCACGTCATCACCGACGCTCCCACACAATCAACGTACGCACGATCGAGGAAGCCCGTACAGCCGCGCGTACGGCGATCTCACAGGGTGCCGGAATTCTCAAGGTACACACCGGACTGACCGAGGGCCAGTTACTGGCAATCCGAGAAGAAGCCGACGCGGCAAACATCAAAATCACCGGCCATGTGGGAAATCGCCACGACCTCCTCATGCGAATCCGGTCCGGGCAAGACGGCATCGAGCACCTGGCGCTCGGCGCAGGAGCACACCCCAGCATTTCACCGGAAGTCATCGAAGGCCTCATAGAACAACGAACCTACGTCATCCCCACCATGATCCAGACAATGATTCAGGGACGTGCCGCCGCCTGGCCCGATTGGCGAGACAATCGACGCGCCCGAGGCCTGACCCCACCAGAGATCTGGGCGGATATCCGGCAGAGCATCGAACACCCTCGCCGATTCGGCTATTTCGGTGGCAGCTTACGCGGACGACGCATGCAGGACATGGGAACAAAGTTACGTCAACTCCGAGACGCCGGCGTTCGCCTGCTCGTCGGCACCGATGCAGGAACACCGCTCAATTTCCACACAGATGCCACCTGGCAGGAGATGGACTTGATGGTGGAATACGGCATCCCGGCGATAGAGGTCCTGGCCACGGCCACGCGTCGCAATGCGGAGTATCTCGGTCGTGGAGACGAGTTGGGCACGATCACCCGCGGGAAGCTCGCCGACATCATTATCGTGGACGGAAACCCACTCCTGAGCATGCGCGATCTACGCCACGTGGTCACCGTCATAAAAGGAGGCCACGTCTACACACCATAAAATTCACGAAATCTTAGCGTGCCGGGAACGCCAGTGGCAGTTACCTTCACCTACGGTCGCTACTCCGACAGCATGACCTTCACGATTTCTTGAACCCGCCTCCGACCATCAGTACACCAGGCAAGCGGCCTCACAGGCGAACGGCGTCAGAGGAACCACAGTACGCGATAATGAGATACGCAAACGACTGCAGACACAGTATCGTTTCCCAGATCGACAAACTCACGGTATTGATGTTGGGCCCAGCCCAGTGAACCGGAAACAACGGACGGGCCGACTGGAGCAATCAGCGATGGAACGGATTCAACAAGGTGCGCTCGTAACATGGTGTGTCGCGGTAAGCCTGATTGGCGTCGGGAGTATCGCCGCTGGCCAATCAGCATCATCGACCTGGGAGTCAGTCACAGCCGAACGCCTCCTCGCTCCCGAAGACGGGGACTGGATGAGCTACCGGCGAACGTACGACGTCACCGGTTTCAGCCCCCTTGACCAGATTAACCGGGACAACGTGAGCGACCTTCGCCTCGTCTGGGCGCATTCCATGGGAGACGGGAGTCGATGGGTTCCGACCCCGGTGGTTGCGAACGGGTTGATGTATGTCGCAGAAAGCGACCGTATCACGGCATTTGAGGTCACCTCGGGCGACGTCGCATGGGTGCACCAACGCACGTACCCTGACGATATCCAGAAGTCACAGGCGCTCGGGCGCTCACGCGGCGTGTCCGTCTACGGTGACCTGGTCTATTGGGGGACAGCCGACACCACCCTTGTTGCCATCGATGCGCGCACCGGCGACACGGCCTGGGAGGTAAGCACCGGAGACTACAGCGACGGGCTCGGGCACGCCCACCCCGCGCTCATTGCCGACGGCAAGGTCATCCTCGGCTTCGCCGGCGGAGACCGTAGCGCACGCGGCGCAGTCGTCGCGCACGACGCAGAAACGGGTGAGCAACTCTGGATCACCTATACCGTACCGGCTCCAGGGGAACCGGGATATGAGACGTGGACCGAGCGCGAGATCCCTCCCCTTGGTGGATTGACCTGGGGCACCATCAGCTACGATCCGGAACTCGGGTTCATCTACCTCGGCACAGGTCAACCAACACCCTGGGCGGGCACGCTTCGAGGCCCAGGGGACGCCTTGTATACGAACGCGATCCTCGCACTGGACATCGACACGGGGGAACTGCAATGGCATTTCCAGATAGTCCCCGCCGACAACTGGGACCTCGACTCGACACATGAGAGCATGTTGGTCGACCTTGAACTCGGCGGTCGCGTGTACAAGGCCCTTATCGAAACGAGCAAGATCGGGTGGGGCGTCGTCCTCGACCGTGAGACCGGCCGATTTCTTCACGCGTTCCGGACCGGCTACGACAATCTCATCACGGGATGGACAGACTCAGGCAGCCCGATCTTCAACCCTGCACTCATTCCAACCATGGATGACGTCGATTCCGACAAGGTCTTCGAGGTCTGCCCACACTTTCACGGAACGAGGAATCTGAACGCGCCGAGTTATAGCCCGGAGACCGGACTGTACTACCTCGGGATCAACAACAGTTGCATGGACGTGACGTTCGTATCAGAGGATTACCAGCCCGGACGGATCTACCGTGGAATGGCAAGTCGAACCAAAATGGTGCCCGATTACGACTATATTGGCGAATTCGTCGCCTTCGATCCAATTAGCGGAGACCGTGCTTGGGAATATCGCCCACCCAACGGCGTGGCAATGACCGCGTCCGCCTTGGCCACGAGTGGAGACATCGTCTTTGGCGGTACTGCCGACCGCCGCTTCTTCGCGTTGGACAACACCACCGGTAACCTGCTCTGGGAGACACGCCTGAACGGCGACATCTCCGGTGCACCCGTAACGTTCGACGTGGACGGCCGACAGTATGTCGCCGTCGGCGCCGGTGGCCGCATCGGGATGACGACATCCTATGCTCGATTCACCGATACCACGATTCCGCAGGGCAGCGGTGTGGTCTGGGTCTTCGCACTCCCAGAAGAGTGATCGCTCTCTTAGAGCCATCCCGCACTGTGCCGCTCGCCTCACCGTCACCGGGATGCCCGCTACACCAGGAGAAGGCGGCTGACCCGGTACCGTTTACCATCATCACCATCCATCCCTGGTTCGGTCGGAATCGATGAGAGAGTTGATCGCTCCCGCCGCAATGGCGTTCATTCTATCGGTCGGACTCACCCTTGCGTGCCGACGATTCGCGACCTATCTCAACGCCGTAGCCACGCCATCCGCAGACCGCTGGCATGCAACGCCGGTCCCCGTGCTAGGCGGCGTCGCGATCTTCACTGCCTTCCTCCTCACTAGTCTGGCTCTACTCGATCACAACACCGCAATGTGGGGATTGCTCTCGGGTGCTAGTGCGCTTTTCCTGCTCGGTCTCGCAGACGATCTCCGCCCCTTCAAGCCACACATCAAATTTATCTGCCAGGTGCTCGTCGCCTGCGGCTTGATCGGGATAGGACTACAACTGCATCTCACCCAGTACCCCCCGCTCAACCTCCTTATCACGCTCATCTGGATAGTCGGAATCACCAATGCCTTCAACCTGCTCGACAACATGGATGGCCTGGCCGCAGGAATTGCGATCGTCACCACTGGCTTCCGTTTGACGTTTTTCCTGATGGACGGGAATGCGCCGGAAGCCGCATTGGCCGCAATCCTGATCGGCGCCTTACTCGGATTTCTAATTTTCAATTGGAATCCAGCATCAATCTTCATGGGCGACGCCGGAAGTCTCTTTATTGGCTGTTATGTGGCGGGACTCAATCTTCTTGGGGACTGGCCATATTCCCGCGGAACCTTGTCAGTAATGGTCCTACCGGTGCTGATCCTCTTGGTTCCCATCTTCGACACGACCTTCGTGACCATCACACGCACACTCGCACGCCGTCCCATCTCAACTGGAGGACGCGACCACACATCTCATCGCTTGGTCGCACTGGGGTTGTCCGAACCGAAGGCCGTCTTGTTTTTGTACGGAATTGCTATTTTCTCTGGCCTCATCGCCCTCTTTTCATACGAGTATGGCCTGTCCTATAGCGTTACCTTTATTGCCCTCTTGTTCGTCGCCCTCATTCTTCTCGGCGTCTACATCGCCGGGCTCCGCACTCTTCACCCCAAAGACACGACCGACGCGAAACCCCGAAGCAGCGCACCGCCCGTCATTCCCCTCTCATACATTCGACGGACCTCAGCGGTGGTCTTGGACCTCACCTTAATCTCAATCGCTTACTACTCCGCCTATCTGCTCCGTTTTGAGGCCGAGCTAGCTCAGCATACGCCAAAATTCTTCGAATCACTCCCGCTACTCGCCCTCTGCCAATTACTCGTGTTCTGGGCCACGCAGGTGTATCAGGGGGTCTGGCGTTACACCAGCATCCCTGACCTCATACGACTCAGCCAGGCCAGTGTCCTTGGGGTGACCGCCGGCGTTGTCGCGATTGCCACTATTTTCAGTTTCACGGGGTATTCGACATCCGTCTTCGTGATCTATAGCGCCTTGCTTCTGCTCTTCGTCACCAGCAGCCGGTTGTCCTTTCGGCTACTCGGTGAATTCCTGCAGCGACGGCGAGCCGCAGCGATTCGAGTCGTCATCTACGGCGCAGGAGATGGTGGGGTGCTTGCCCTTCGAGAACTTCTGAACAATTCGACCCTTGGTCGAGAGCCTTCAGGATTCATCGACGATGACCCTACCAAGCAACTGACCAAGATCCAGGGGTACACCGTATTTGGCAGCCTTCACCAACTAGAGGACATCATCCGATCTGAATCGATAGGGGAGGTCGTCATCGCCTCTAATCACATTTCGACGCAGAAGCTTGAGGCACTGGCGACAACGTGCGAAGCACACGGCGTGTCGTTGGCGCGCGCCACCTTACGTTTCGAATAACACAACGCAGACGTCGAGACTCCATATCTGGTCCCTCACTGTTGTACCGCAATGAGTCCCTGTATCTCACGGATCAATTGATCAATCTTCTGCTCTAATTGTTTATTGTGCTTCAGCATCTCATCGTTTTGTCGCCGCAGTTCCCTGTTCTTGATACTCGTCTCTGAAAAGCCTACGAATTTCGTGACAACTTGCGCTCCAACAAATCCCACCATGCCCACCCCGATATAGAAGATGAGCGCCACGACCACCCGCCCACCAAACGTGACAGGGAAAAAGTCTCCGAAACCGATCGTGGACGCGCTCAGCATCAACACCCAAAACGCATCACCGTACGTTTCGATATTCGACGTAGCTGAAGCCTGCTCAAAGCGAACCAACACCATCGAAAACGCCGCGATGATCCCGTACAGCGTGATCAAGGTGACTGCCGCTAAATAGTTCGTGTTGTAATTCTTGACACCAAACTCATCCACCTCGTAAAACTTGACTAGTCTCAAAAGACTCTGTGTGGTCATCGGTCGCTTTCCTGGACGAACCAGTCTTCATTCCGCCAAAAATCGAGCTTTATCAGGCGCAAGTTCACCACGACTACGTGTGAGACCAGCGTCCAGACTGACGCTCGATAGTCCCTGTTATCCTGGCCCCCGGTTCCTGAATACGATTGTAGGACTCATCTAGCAAACGTACGCGCCGCCAGAGGTCATTCCGCGTGCACTCGGCGGATCGTTACGTCCATCCACTGCGCCCGCACCGTGGCGCGCGGAGCCTTCGCGGACTAAGCTGTTGATGCTCGTCGACGAGCCCGTAATGCGGAACGAGTACGGACATCCTGGGATAAGCTCACGATTCGCTGGATCGCGGGCAAGAACTTCTGACACGACCCCATCTAGCGCCTGCGCGCCACCACAATCAATGCCATCGACACAGATGGCAAGAGACGCCCTAACGGAAAAAGCCGGCGCATCGCGTTCACATACCGACTGGTATTTCCCTCGCGCTGCAAAAAATCTTGAACCCGCCGGCCATTAAAAAGATTTTTCAACCACAGCTCCAGATAAACACAGGACTGCTCCAGGAACTCGAAACCATTATCAGGAAGCAACTTTTTCGTGAATTCCCGGTATGACAGTTCACTCAGATGGTCGCGACTGTATGGGCATTCGAGCCCATCGGCCAAAGCGACAAGCCGCTCCCTGTTTGGCGTCGTGATGATCGCAACCCCCCCAGGCTTCAGCACCCGACGCCACTCACGGAGTGTCTCGTGCACGTCAGATACGTGCTCGATGACCTCTCCTGCGAACAACGCATCGAATTGTTGGTCATGAAATGGGAGCGCAGCTGCATCGAAGACCCCCCATCGCTGTTGTGGCCAGTCGACAGCCCTCGCGCGCACCGAGTCGTAGTTAAGATCGCCCGCAAACACGGTGAAAGGCAATGTCTTCTCAAGTCCACCTTCAATCAATTCCGTGAACAACGAACGACCGCAGCCAACATCAAGAACGTGCCCCCCCGGGATATGCCGTGCGAACAACTCTTGAAGACGCTTGAGCTTGAACATGTGGAGTTCGTGCAGGAACGGCGCGTCCTGCGGAGCCGAGTACCCCTCGGTGGCATACTGGCGCTCGTAAAACACGCGAAGAATGTCCCGGTCGACAAATTTCAGTAGCGCCGGTTCCAGTCGCTGGAGCACCCCGTCGCCATCTCGAACCGCCAGTTGCAGATCCCCCAGGGGATCAAAGGCAAAGTCTGGATTGCACCAACTATCGACGGAGGAACATCGTGACCCCTTCACGGTCACGTGCATCGACTCTGCATCGACCTTGCCGAAGTCCATTTCCAGGGTACCCCTCCCCGTCCCCGGGGGAAGCGCAAATCGCCACCACCCGAGGTGTCGGTCCGGATGGCTGTTTTCCATATAGGCATACACGTCGGCCGTAAAGACGTAACTGTCTGGGTTCCCGACCGAGTAACGGAAATCCAGCGTCCCCTTCCGGTTTCTGATGACAGCGGTCCGGTGCTCCGGAATCACCCTCGTGCCCACAAAGCGCTTGTAGTTGAACATCGATTTATCGATTGGTTGTCTGAACGCTGACCTGGCCGCCAACGGAGACACACGCTATCTCCGCCAAATTGTCGTAGCCGTAACCACGACAAACTCTGTGCCACGGGAGCACCCGAACTGCTCACCGCGCCACTCACTCTATCCAGTCAGGCCCGGTTCAGCAACACCAAGGGCATACGGTTCCACGCACCGGTTGCCGGATTTTCCTCAAATCTCATTTGACATGCGCCCCGACCTCGACTCACAGGCGATAGCGTGAATCACTCTGTTCCCCAGCTAGGCCCTCGAACGATTCTGACGTCCGACGGCTCGATCACGAAGACAGGCACAGATGTCGCCTTCTCGAGAGAGTACAATCTCGCTTCGTGACCGAGGAACACCCTGCCCGAATCGCCATATACGGCTCTGGTGCTGTAGGCGGCTATTTCGGCGGACGTCTCGCCGCCGCCGGACACGACGTCACCTTTATTGCCCGCGGTGCCCATTTGGACGCCATTCGCAGTGACGGCCTGCGTGTCAGCAGCCCGTCGGGCGACTTTCTTGTCCACCCAGCCACGGCCACTGACGACCCGGCCACGGTTGGGCCCGTCGACATCGTCCTAGTGGGGGTCAAGGCCACCGCGGTGAAGGCAACCGCAGCGTCCATCAGGCCGTTAATGCAGTCAACGACACTCGTGCTTCCACTCCAGAACGGGGTCGAGGCCGCAACCGACTTGATATCCGAACTTGGACCCGCTCCGGTCGTCGGCGGTCTGTGTCGAATCGCCAGTGCTATCACCGCGCCCGGTCACATCACGCACGCCGGAATCGACCCAACAGTCATCATCGGGACCCTAGAGGGCCCGCCAGACAAGCGTATCCGCCGGCTGGCTCGCATCTTTGAGGACACCTCGATTACCGTGGAGATCTCAAAGGATATCCATGCTGCTCTGTGGGAAAAATTCTTGCTAGTTGCTCCCTGGGGCGGGCTCGGGGGACTCACGCGGGTGGCAATCGACGTGCTGTGCGACATGCCCGAAACGCGCCACCTGCTGGAAGCATCAATGACAGAGGTCGTGGCGGTCGCAGCGGCTCACGGCGTCACGCTCTCACCAGACGTGATCACCCGCACCACCGCATTTCTCCAGAATCTCCCGGCCGGCACCACTGCCTCTATGCAACGGGATCTTATGGAGGGCCGCACCTCCGAGCTCGACGCCCAGGTGGGCGCAATCCTTCGTCTGGCCCACCAGAAGCACGTCGCCACACCGGTGAACACCTTTATCTATCACTGTCTTCTGCCACGGGAACGACTCGCTCACGCCGTGCCATAACGCTCCGTTCGGGTGGCACGATCCCGTACATCCACCCTGCCGGCGTGAGGGCACCCCTCGGCAATCTCAGCCCCTCTACCCCAGGAACAAGAAGAGACCAGGACACGGTCGTAGAGATATGGCACGACGTATTCTCATCGTCGGCAACTCCGACGGCATCGGCGCAGCCGTAACCAGAGCCCTACTTGCTCGTGGCGATGAGGTTATTGGCATCTCACGGAGCGCGAGTCCCTCGGTGTGCAAAACCATCCGCCATGAAGTAATGAACGTCATCGATCCGGGGTATCCGGAACTGCTCACACGGCTGATCGGGGAAGCTGGCCCCTTCGACGCGTGCATTTATTGCGCTGGCATCGGCTCAAACCTGGATCTTGCCGACCTCTCAGGTGAACCCCAGGTATTCCAGGTAAACCTCACGGCAATGGTCCAAACGCTCGAACTCCTCGCGCCAGCGTGGCTCAGCCAACGCCGCGGCCACTTCATCGGCCTCTCTAGTCTTGCCGACATCTTGCTGAATCCAGACGCGCCTTCCTACTCGGCATCCAAGGCGGGGGTCAGCCGCTATCTGGTGAGCATGGCATTGCGTCTGCGTGGCACGGGTGTCGCCGTCACGAACATCCGTTTCGGATTCGTCGACACCAAAATGGCCAAAGCCCCCTACCGGCCGATGATGATGACCGCCGAGCGCGCCGCGCAGCATGTTCTCGACTGCCTGGACACTCGTCCGGTGCAAGTGAGCGTGCCGAAAACTATCACGCTGGTCGTAGCCATCGCTCGGGTGTTGCAGGCCGCGAAGACGTGGCTCACGTAAGTCCAGACCGACGCCAGACTTCGAAACCGGTCGAGAGCAGGTCCCGACTGGCCGCCACGCAGTAACGATGCCACCACCGCTGTGGTAGCCTCACCGCATGCGTGCACACAGTGGCTCCACGCTGACCGTGATCGGGATCGCGGTTCTCGCATTCTCCTGCAGCGCATCCGACGTCCCGAACCGCGCATCCCAAGACATTCAACAACCAACGGCGCCCTCACTCCTCCCGGCCGGAGTCGAGACAGGACAAATCACGACAAGAGCACTCACCTTCGACACCCTCACAGCCGGTCCAGACGACGGCGAGGTCGTGCTCCTCCTCCATGGATTTCCCCAAACTGCGTATGAGTGGAGGCATCAGCTGAAAGCCCTGGGAGACGCAGGATATCGCGTCGTGGCTCCAAGCCAGCGTGGCTACTCCCCCGGTGCCCGACCAAAGTCCGCAGTGGAATACCGGCTCTCCTCGTTGATTCGAGACGTTATCGAGATAGCCGACGCTCTCGGCGTAGACCGCTTCCATCTAGTTGGACACGACTGGGGAGCCATCGTTGCATGGGCGGTTGCTTCCACTATCCCGGATCGGCTCATCACCCTAAACCCTATCTCGGTCCCACATCTGGATGCCTTCGCTCGCGTCCTGCGTGACCCGACTTCCTGCCAGCCAGCTGCGTCGGCCTATTTCGACCGCTTCGTGCGACCAAACTCAGAAGATGAGTTCCTCGCCAATAACGCCGAGCGGCTAAGGAGTATCTACGCGGGCATCGACGAGCCTTCGGTCGAAGAGTTTGTCCGGGTACTCGGCACCAAAGCCGCACTGGGTTCAGCACTGAATTGGTACCGCGCAAACATCTCTAACCGCTTATCGATGGCGCCGCTACTTGGCAATGTCGTCGTACCAACCATGTTCGTCTGGAGCGACGGCGACACAGCGATCTGCATCGACGGCGCCTTACTCACCGAGGAATACGTCGACGCCCCATACCGCTTCGAGGTCCTTGAGGGGATCAGTCACTGGATTCCCGAACTGGCACCAGATGCGCTGAACTCTCTACTGCTTAACCACTTCCAGAACAGATAGGACGTTGCAGGCTTCAAGCACACCCTGCGCCACAGGACGGCCAGGTAAACGGCGCCCCGCATCGGCGCAACCACCAGGACAAAACCCAGCGGTCTCAAACTCGCGGTCTGAAGGGGTAATCCCTCGCGGATATCGTGGAGGGGGGAAACAACCCTGGCTGCCGCTCACGGGCCACGACGGCTCGTCCGGAGTTCCTTGCATGTGCCGTGACGTGGACACCAACACCGCAACCGGATGACGCTGGTACTGCAATCGAACGTGTGCTCACTTGGCGATGCCAATGATCGGAGCTGGCACCGGTAAACCCTGTTCTGTGCGCAATCTACGAAGTGTACCTGCCGCCTCCGGCGAGATATGGATGCTGGCCGTAATCGCCACACCATCGGCGATACGAAGAGGGGTCCAGCCCTTTCCATTTTTTACGTCCAATTGCGCGCCCGCCGCCACCAACAATTCAATGGCCCGTGGCGAATCCCAATACGCGGCACCATGCAACGCAGTATCGCCGTTCGCATCGACCGTGTTCGCGTCCCCACCCAAACTTAAGCAGAACTCGACCGATGCCGCCGCTTCATCGGGAGTACCTGGGCTCTCCCCTGGAAACCAGAGCCCGACCCCTGCCGCCGCCATCAAAGGCGTGGTTCCTTCGACATTCGGCAAGAACGGGTCCGCACCATACTCCGCCAAGAAACGCATGAAATTCACATCCACACGACTGGCCGCCATAAAGAACGGGGTCGCCCCCAGCCGGTTCATCTGGTTGCGACCAACATAAATCTCAACCGCCTCCTTCGTGATTCGAGCATTGACATCTCCACCGTGCTCCACGAGCACCCTGGCCAAGGTCAAGCTATCGACAGCGCCACGGGCGACGGGACCAACTGTGGTCGGACCACGACTCGGTCGGCGAGTCCAGGCCAGCTGGTGCAACGCAGTCCATCCTTGCTCGGCAGCATTGGGATTCGCACCGTGCTCAACCAGAAAACGTCCCATCTCATACTGCGCACTGAGTATCGCCAATACGAGAGCGCTGGTCCCATCTGAAAGCGTGTCATTGACGTTCGCCCCCGCGTCAATGAGCGCCGCAGCCGCGCGCAACTGTCCCGCCCGTGCCGCAAACAAAAGGGCCGTGAACCCCTTGTCGCCTGGCTCATTTGGCGTCAAATCGAGACTAACATTCGAACGTGCATGCACGTCGGCGCCGGCCGCAACCAATACACGCACCACCCCTGCGTTATCCTCAGCGGCAGCCCACATGAGGGCCGTCTGATTTCTGGACCACTCCCGAGCCGCCGGATCGGCGCCATGTTCGAGCAGAATCTCCACCGCGTCCAAGGCGCCAGTCCGCGCAGCCGTCATCAGCGCCGTCTCTCCTCCGGGCTGAGTCGCGTTCGGGTCCGCCCCGGCTTCCAGCAATCGAGCGAGTATGGACGCACTACCATTCAGACTTGCCAGGGCGATCGGTTCCACACCATACCGGTTCACGGTCGATACGTTGGCCCCGGCAGCCAATAGGACGTCCACCAGGAGCAGTTCATCCCGGAGTACAGCCCAGTGCAGTGCGGTCGCTCCATCTCGAGCCCGGCGATCAACATCGGCGCCATGTTGCAGTAGCGCGCTGACTCGTGAAAGCGAACCCTGCTTTACGGCGTCGATCAGTCGGTGGTCGTTCAGTGTGGTATTCGCGCCGAGCCCCAGCTGTCGGCTTTCCGCTGGCCTTTCCCCGGACAGCCCCAGCACGACAACGGCCAGTAACGCGACAACCTTACGGCCTCGCTCATGCACCAACCGCCGCATCACACTTCGTCCCGCACGCATTTCAATCTCAGACACGACACACGGCTCACACGCCAGACAACGGTTCGATGGCCGGTCTCAAATCGAGTTGTCCGGTGCTGTCACCCAGCCGCTCCACCTGTACACCCGACTTATCCAGCATACTTACCAACAAGTTCGTCATGGGTGTCTTCAGCGGCGCAGACACGTGCCTTCCTCCCTTGAGGTTTCCCGAGGCTCCTCCCACGAGGACCAGCGGGATATCGTTGTGTGAGTGAATATTCGGGTTGCTCATACCGGCACCGTAGAGGAGCAAACTGTGGTCCAGCAAGGTTCCATCGCCATCCGGCGTCGTGGCCAATCGGTCCACGAAATACCGAAATAATTCCGTCTGGTACGTGTTGAGCCTCGCATAGCGCTCCAGAGCCTCTGGTCGATCCCCATGGTGCGACATGGCGTGGTGCCCCCCGGCAAGACCGATTTCAGGGTAGATACGACTACCGACCTCTCGGCCATACATAAACGTAAAGACCCGTGTGATATCCGCCTGATACGCCAACCATTGCAAGTCGAACATCAAGCGGACATGGTCGCCGAAGTTGTCCGGAATACCGACTGGCGGACGCTCGAGCCCCGCGTCTGGATCGAGTTCAACCGGACTCGTCTCCGCTTTCTGGAGCCGCCGTTCAACTTCACGAACCGCGTCGAAGTACTCATCCGCACGTGCGTGATCGGCAGCACCAACACGCCGGTACAACCGTGCCATGTCTGCGGCGACAGCATCGAGGATACTGCGATCCTTTTGCACCTGCGCCACGCGTTGCGCAGTCGTGCCGCCATCACCGAACATCCGCTCGAATACAGCCCGCGGGTTGTTCTCGGTGGGCAGCGGTGTCGTAGCCGTCCGCCACGCCAGTGTATTCAGATACGTGCAGCTGTAGCCGTTGTCACAGTTTCCGACCAGGAAATTCAAGTCAACCGCCAACTCGATTGACGGCAGTGCTGTCTCGTTCCCGAACGCCGCTGCGGCCAACTGGTCGGCAGTCACCCCGGCCCGCACATCGGCTCCCTGGGTAAAATTGGGATGAACCCCGTTCAGCCAGGTCGCAGTACTTCTCGTGTGATCGCCGTTTCCATCACCGAGCGACTCAGCCTGGCCATGGCTCAGTCCGCTCACTGCGACCATCTGGTTCCGATAAGGCTCAAGGGGTTTCAGAATCGGCGAGAACTCGAATCCCTGTCCCTCACCGAGGGGCTTCCAGTAGTCGATCCCGGTATGGTTCATTGCCACACCGTTGGGCAAATAGAGAAACCCCAGCCGGTGCACAGGGTTTGCAGCGGTACGCGTCACGGCCGATAGGGCCGGCACCATCGCATCAAGCAGGGGTAACGCCAGCGCCGTCCCGGCGCCACGCAGAAAGGTACGCCGCGGTAGCGCCTTCTTCGTAATGATCATGACTCCGACCTCCGCATCTGGAAGGGAATGCTGCGCACCACTCCAATGATAAGCGCTGAAAATCGATGTTCGTCCTTCGCGGCATCGCGCGCAATGGTACGGACCGCAGGCATGTCGTAGGACTCGAGTCCACGTCCCAGGGCATAAACAAGCAGCTTCTCGAGCATGGTCGCAACGAACCGATCAGACCGGACGAGTAACACGCTCCGTAGCCCGTCGACCCCATCGAACTCCGTTCCATCTGGCAACGCACCAGTCGCATCAATCGGGGTAAACGACGCCGACCGACTGTCAAAGGACTCTTCGAGCGCACGCCACCGCCCAGCGTGATCAAAATTCTCCAGGGCCAACCCCAACGGGTCCATCATCCGATGACAACTTGCGCAGACTGGATTGGCACGATGCTCGCCCATTCGTTCGCGCATCGTCAATGCGGCAGTCCCACTCCCTGATTCCGCAAGATCCGGCACATCGGGAGGGGGGGCCGGCGGCGACACCCCCAACAAATTCTCAAGAATCCACTTTCCGCGCAACACGGGCGACGTTCGATCCGGCTGCGACGTAACGGACAAAATACTGCCCTGTCCTAACAGACCACCTCGTGCACTCCCGGCCGGCAAGGCAACACGGCGAAAGTGATCCCCTTTCACAAACTGGATATCGTAGTGCTCAGCCAGTCGCTCATTCAGAAACGTATAGTCCGCAGCAATCAAATCAACGACGCTCCGGTCCTCGTCGATAATGCTACGAAACAGCAACTCCGTTTCCCGGCGCAAGGCCCGGCGCAGGCTCTCATCGAAGTCCGGATCTTTGTACGGATCCGGCCCCAGCGCCGACACGTTGCGAAGTAACAGCCACTGGCCCACGAAGTTATCCACGATAGCCTGCGACCGTGGATCAACCAGCATCCGCCGCACTTGCTCTTCGAGCACTTCGGGGTTCCTGAGCTCGCCACGTTCCGCCAGGTCAAGCAACTGATCGTCAGGAATACTGCTCCAGAGGAAAAAAGACAGTCGGGAGGCCAACTCGAGATCGCTCACCCGGTAATTCGCGCCTGGCGCAATCCCATTCGGATCGGCTTCGGTTCGAAACAAAAACTCCGGGCTCACCAGGAGCCTTCGGAGAGCCATTTCGATGCCAGATTCGAAACTCCCCTCGGCTCGCCCCCTCTCGTAAAAACTCCGCAACTGCTCCAGAACCACATTATCAATTGGACGCCGGTACGCACGCCTGGCCAATGTCGCCAAGATCGCATCCGCGCAGCCCCGCTCCTCGGACACTGTCACTGGACGGCACGCAAAAATGCGCTTGCGGCTGGGAGTGGTGTCAGTTCCATTGTCCAAATGGATGGTCTGACTCGCCGCTTGATCTGCAGTCGAGGTGTCACGCCCCCCAAACGGGCCGGCAATCTCGACGCTCCGCAAGTAGACCCCTCGACGTGACCCCCAGTTGTGACCACCGGACGGGTGCGGTCGCTGGTAGGGCTCGATCAAGGTCTCAAGAAGTGCTGGCGCTCGGTTCAGGAAGGTCACCGTGACCTCACGCGGTCCGGCGCTGGTCGAAAATCGAACCATCCAATCCGCGTCTAACGCAGCGCGGTTGGCTCGTCGCTCATCCCGCGACTGAAGCTCACGTGGCACCGACGGCTCCAGCGTGAAGGTCTTCAGAGGCTCACCGTCCACGCTGATCTCAAGCTCCTGGGGCTGGTGAAAGTTTGGCACGTTCCGGTCATAGGTTCCGACCTGCCGCGCCAGGTTGACTCGAATGGTGTACTCCCCATCCGTAGGAAAATGATAGGGAATCGACGCGCCCCCACGTGTGCCGAAGGGCAGCGCCGCGAACCAATCGTCCTGGGGGAGATCATCGGGCAGACGGAAGACGTCGAAGCGCGAAAAAGGTGGCGGCGAGCCAACGGCGGCACGGCTGACGGCTTTTGCCGCATTCAAATACCGCTCCATCAATGTTGGCGAAAAACGCAGTACGCCCGCGATGTTGTCAAATCCATAGCTGGCATCGTCAGCCGGGAGCAAATTCGCGACGTCTACGTCGAGATGTAACAGATCACGAATCGCATTGCGATATTCCGCTCGGTTCAATCTGTGGAACGCCCCTGTCCGACCAGGATTCGGCTCTTCTTCTGCAACAGCATCGAGCGCATTCTCCACCCCAACCACAAAGTCGCTCGCCGCCAAACTGTCAGGACGGGGACGACCCGCCGGCGGCATCACGCCAGCGCGCACCTTTCGCACGACGCTCTCCCAGAGATTGGCGTCTGCACCAAGGTTGTCCAGATCGAGATGCTCGAAGGAGGTTGGTACCGTACCACGTGCCAACAGCGAGGCGTTGTGACACGTCAAGCAATACCGAGTAAGAAATGTGGATCGAGCTTCACTCGGATCTGAAATCAAACTCGACTGACCCGCTTCCGGGACACCGACATTTCCCAAAAGCACGACGCCGACGGCAGCCAGTACGATTGCGTATCTCACGGTCGACCTTTCGGCACAAGAACGGGCGCACTTCCCGCTGCGTGTCGAGAGAAGCGAACCCGCAGAGGGCTCAGATCACGTACGGGGTAGCTTATGGAGCAATGCGGAGACTGTCAACGAGATCACCAACTGCCCATGACGTAATTCAACTTTGGTTCTGGGACGGTGTCGAGAATCCCTTTCCGCCTGGCAACAGCCCCGGCGCCCTCGCATCTCGCCCCGGCCCTCTCACGCGTGATCCGTTCCCTTGCGTAAGAACCGAATGAGGTTACGCGAATCGCTTGGCATCCGTCGCAGCGTAGTAAGCCATGCTCCGGTTCAGATCAACCGTAGACTCAAGAGCCTCCACCACTGCCTCGAGACGCTCGGCCGGAATGGCACACGTGAGTTCCTCTGGCGGCATACCGGTCCGCGCTCGGCTCAGCGCGCACCCGACACTTGCAGCAACCGCATTCTGCTCTTTGGCAATCGCGATGATATGGCACTGCGGCTTACCCTCGATCCGCATCTCTGGCACGGCATCCTTCAGCGTCATCAGACCCAATGCACTGATACGAAGCAACACCACATCAGGAGACGCCTGAGTCTCAGCCAACGGACCGTAGACGACCGAGTCCGGTCGCTGACTGACCACGGGTAACCCCATGACAGCGGCCTGGTCCACCCAACCGGCCTCGAGGACTGCTCCAACGTCATCCGTCGCCGCGGCCTCCTCGAGTGAGATGAACCCGTGCGTATAACTACCGACACTGCAATTCGCGTGATCCCCTGCCGTCGTGGCGAAGGTCTCAGTTGCCCCATGCATCCAAAACACGCACCCGGCCGGGACCTGCCCCGTACGCCCGTGTTCGTTTGGTTCAGGATAGGCATTGGCACGCCGCGTGACCGCCGCCGGCTGGTCGGATCCCAGGAAAGAGATCGCGATCGGTGACGCAACCGGATGCAACGTCGAAACAAGCCGGTCACTCAGCGAGCGCCAGGTTGTCTTGCTGGTTCCATTAAATTCATCAGACATTAATCAAATCCCAACTTACCGCGTAGCGCCTCCAGGGGCGCCAACACCTCACCCAATACGCCGCCCCGCAAGACCGTATGCGCCTAGAACTTACCGCCAGACTCGCGGAAGTCTCTCCCACAAGCCTTGTTGTACGCAGACACTCTTTGAAGCACCCTCTTCAACCACCAATAGTAACTCGTCCTCCCGTAACTTCACGATTGAACGCCTCCTCACGCGTACTCCTGTCATATCCCCCCGCCGTAGTCCCTCCCTAAACCTACGTCCAGCCGCTGCCCCTGTGACCCATCCAACGGTCACAGTTCCCGCACTGCGACAACCTGCCCCACGTTCCACAAACTCAGGCGCTGCACGAGGTCCGTGAAAACACCACGTTCTCCCCCATCTGACTGCCCGAAAGGCGCCTTGCCCCACTGAAAGGATGTTTCTATATCCTTCGCGCGCCAACGCATCAACGACAGCCACTTTGCACCGTACCGCAGCGCCTCAGGGCGCACCACGCGGCTTACTTCCTTGCCTCCGCATAACTATATATAGTGTATCTATACACATTAAGTGCTATATATAGACCAACGGAAAAAATGCGGCTACGAGACTTGAACAGGGGGTGAGCGATGGATCGGGGATGGATCTCGCTAATAGTTTCTCTCTACGTCTTGCTTGGTTTGTCTGTCGCGACAACAGCGGAACGCGGCGGAAGGCTCGAAGCCGTACTCGACTTCAGCACTCTGTACGTGCTCATCTGGATTCTTGTCATTCTCTGGCGCGTCGGGGAGCAACTTTTCTCCCTTTCCACGCAAACCGGAGACACCCAGGAACCGCGACTCACGAACGGTGAGGAGCCTGGCTCCTCGGGTCTACCGAATCCCGTCCGAACGGCACTCGCCCAGGCCGCCAAAGAGCTCGCGGGATTTAAATCCGGGGGAACCGCACCGACCGGCTCCGGCGTCAACGCACCACCGGCGGCGAAAAAAGCGACAAAAAAAGCAGCCAAGAAAGTGGCGAAAAAGAAAACAGCCAAGAAAAGCGCAAAGAAGACCGCAAAATCCAGCACCTCGCCGAGCGAGTGATCAAGAGAATCGTGCGTCCACGGACGACGATGCATGTACGGAACAGTTCCCTGCCGACCGAACAGGAGTGGCCATCACTGTGCGGGTCTGAGCCGGCAGTTCGGTGATGTTTTCGAGCAGCAGCCGACAACTGGCTTACCAACGTCCGCTGGCATCGATACCAGAGCGACGCGAAGGCATCTATCGGGGCAACCCGCCCCGGGACAGCGCCGTCGCACTGGTATCACCGCGTCTGAGCGCACACGCCATCGCTCAGGCCAGCACAAGGACGACGATTGCGAGTACCAGGAGTAACATACCCACGATTTCGCGGCGCTCCAGTCTTTCCTGAAACACGAGGATCGACGATAACGTCGCAAAGACCAATTCGATTTGCCCGAGTGCACGAACGTACGCCGCCTGCTGAAGCACACCGGCGGCAAACCAGCAGGCCGACGCGCTAACGCCGATCGCTCCAACCATCGCTCCTCGGCGCCAGTGGGTACACACCGGTCGAAACGTCTCCCGCTCAACGAGGAGCATTTCCAGTGTCATCACAATCGTCTGAAACGTGAGGACACAAGCCAGCGTGACCGCCGACCGTAGAATGAAATCTCCATGTTCGAGCGACAACGCCGCCCCCCGGTACAACACCGCGGCCAGTCCGAAGCCGGCCCCAGACAGCATTCCGAACAGAGCGGCCCGGTCACGGAGACCACGTGACCAGAACGCCGGACGTCCCACGTCCGCACCAATCGTGAGGGTCAATACCGCAACCAACCCGAGCACAATCGCCAGGAACCCCAAAGGCGCCATGATGTCACCCAAGATCACCAGACCAAAGAACGCCGCCTGCACGGGTTCAGTTTTCGAATACGCCACCCCCGCAGCAAAATTCCTGGTACGAAAGCTTGTCAGCAACGCGACGGTCGCCAAGATCTGCAACGTGCCACCGACGAAGGTATACAGAAGAAAACTTGTGTGGAGGACAGGGAACGGATCACCACGCAACTTCAACGCGCCCAAATACGCGAGCGCCACGGGAAGACCGTACGCGAACCGCACGTAAGTCGCCCCGCGCGTACCAAGGCTCTGCTGCAAGCGCTTCTGCAGCACACTGCGAACGTTCTGAAAGAAAGCCGCCGCGATGGTAAGGGGGATCCAGAACTCCATGACCTGTCTATGCCGGGAACTCCGCCGCCCCTCCCCACGACATACTCGCAAGCGTTAGCCTCTTCATGTTGGACTCCCCGAAATACATTTGCGGAGACATGCGCGCCCCTGCGCACATCCCCCGCTGGATCCGAGCGTCACATCCTTGTGTAATAAGGGCATGCAACAGTCCATCCTGGTCACGGGCGGCGCCGGATACATCGGCAGCCACACCTGCCTCGAGTTACTCGACGCCGGTCACAATGTCACTGTCGTGGACAATCTAAGCAACGCCAACCCGGCATCACTACATCGTGTGGAAGAACTCACCGGACGCAAGCTCAATCTGCACAAAGTAGATCTTCTCGATCCGGTCGGCCTCCATGCCGTGTTCAAGGAGCAACACTTCGACACCGTCATCCACTTCGCGGGCCTCAAGGCCGTCCGCGAATCGACCGAAATTCCCTTGCGGTACTACCACAACAATGTCACCGGCACGCTCGTGCTGCTCGAGACAATGAAACGCCACCGCATCCATCGTCTTGTTTTTTCGAGCTCCGCAACGGTCTACGGAATACCCCCATCACTGCCAATCCGCGAGGACTTCCCACTGAACCCCACCAATCCCTACGGTCGCACAAAGCTCACAGTCGAACACACACTGCGCGATCTGGCGGGAGCGGAACCAGAGTGGAGCATCATCATGTTGCGCTATTTCAATCCAGCCGGAGCCCACCCAAGCGGTTCTCTCGGTGAAGATCCGACGGGCACTCCGAACAACCTCCTACCCCTGATCATGCAGACCGCCGTCGGGCAACACGAGAAGGTGTCCGTATTCGGCGGCGACTATCGTACGAGTGACGGAACAGGCACACGTGACTACATCCACGTCGTGGACGTTGCCTTGGGCCATATCGCGGCATTGAAAACCTTGTCTGAAACCAGAGGGTGTGTCGCCTACAATCTCGGCACTGGTAAGCCTTGCACCGTCCTTGATGTCCTCAAGTCCGCAAGCCGTACAGTCGGCAAACAGATCCCATATGAAATCGTAAAGCGCCGTGCCGGAGATGTCGCCGAGTCCTACGCAGACCCGACGCTCGCGGCTAGCCGGTTGCAATGGCAGGCAACTCGAAATCTGGACGCCATGTGCGCGGATGCGTGGCGCTGGCAGAAAACACACCCGAACGGATACACGTCGTAATCACTCTGACTACTGATGTCGCCACGCCAATAGTCGACGCTCAACCCGCGCGGCCGCCGCAAACAACAACAGCACGAACACCATGATCAGCAGAATGAGCGCGATGGTGAGCGCCGCGTTGTACGTGCTCTGTGCAAACTGCAACAAATAACCGAGGCCACGGCTCGACGCGACGAACTCACCCACCACCGCTCCTGTAAAAGCGAAGCCAACGGCCACCTTGAAACTACCGAGTACCCAGGCCGTCACTGACGGCACATACACTTCACGGATCAGCGTCGTCCGGTCTCCGCCCAACGTGCGTATGCGCTCCACCAAACGGCGATCCACCTCTTGAATACCGTTGTAGACCGCAAAGAACATCAGCACGGCCACCAGGATGGTCGCGAGCGCGAGCTTAGAGGCCAGGCCAATACCCAGCCAAATTACAAACAGTGGGGCAAGGATTACACGGGGGATCGCATTGAGCAGCATCATCACCGGTTCGAGCAACTCGGCCACCAGCGGAGACAGAGCCGCCGCGAAACCAAGCGTCACACCAATAAGCAACCCGAGGAACAAACCCACAAATGCTGCCACGGCCGTCGCGCCCAGATGGGGCCAGATCTCTCCGGTCACCATGAGCTCAGTGAGCACAGCGCCGATCCTCGTTGGTGGCGGGGCATAGAATGGGTCGACCCAACCGGCGCGCGAGAGCGCCTCCCAGACGGCGGCAAGCGAGAACAGAGCCAGCATGCGCCGGAGCGCCGGGCTTTCCCGTGTCATCGCTCCGCGCGTTCCGACACGCGCTCTCCAGACAGCTTCATCCACAGGCGTTCGAGCAAGGGTGCAAATGATGGGTGCTGCCGCGCCTTAAAGAGCTGACGCGGGCGCGGAATATCGACCTGGTACCTCGCCACGATATTAGCCCGTGGCCCGTGATCAAGCACGTACACCGAGTCGGAAACGCTAATCGCCTCCTCAAGGTCGTGAGTCACCAGCAACACCGTCATGTGCTCCCGCTCCACCCAGTCCATGAGCTCCTGGGTAATACGAAACCGCACGATGGCGTCGAGTGACGCGAACGGTTCGTCCATCAGCAACAACCGCGGTTCGAGCACGAGAATCTGTGCCAACGCCGCACGTTTCCGCTGTCCACCCGAAAGTTGCGCGGGATAGCGATCTTCGAAACCCGCAAGCCCGACGCGTCCGAGCCACTCGTTCACCCGCACTGCGACGTCGGAAGCTGACACCTTTCGAATCCTGAGCCCAAGCGCGACATTCTGTCGAACGGTGCGCCATGGGAGGAGCGCGTCGTCCTGAAATAGGAAGCCCACATCACGCACACCGGCCTCGAGCTCAACCGTCCCGCGGAGCGGTTCCAACAGCTCCGTCACCACCCTCAGAATACTGGTTTTTCCAGACCCGGATGGGCCTACCAAGCTGACGAACTGCCCTTGTGCAAGGTCAAGATCGACACCATCGAGCACCACTGCATCGCCATATCGCACCGCCAAGTCACGAATACGCAGCATTGTCACTGTGTCCGCGCGGCCGTACCTGGGTCACCCGACAAGCGCTTCGGTGTCAAGAAGGGCGCGCAGATCCACCTCTTCCGATTCAAGCAATCCGGCGATCTCCTGCGCGCGGCGCACCCGCGCCGCCGCATCCGTGTCGATCATTACGGTCTCTGGATAGAGTGAGGCCCGGTAACGGGCAATGATCTGCTCTAGCTGGACCAGGTCTCCCCCGGCAACGAGTGCGCTGGGCAGTGCCGCCACGATGTCAGCCGGAGGCAACGTCCTGGTATCTCGCAAGCCGCCTTCGAGCGCGACCGCAAGGCGTCGGATCTCCTCCAACCGCTCATCCCGCTCGGCGGTGCGTACTGAAACGCCCATGAACTCGTAGGCACCGCCCACGTGGCGCTCCGCCTCCGTCAGATCCATGAAGTTCACGAGTTCACGCCCACCTGCATCGACAATCAGCGACAATGCCGGCTCCTGAAGCATGCCCGCGTCAACCTGGCCAAGCCTGAGTGCATCGAATAGATTCGTACCAACGGCCGCGACGCTCACAGACGAGGCATCGGCACCTGCCTGATCCAGCAGAAACAACAACAGTGCATGGTCCGCATTCCCGAGACCCGAAATCCCGACCGTCGTCCCCTCAAGGTCGGCCACGCGCGTGATACTGGCGGTCCTCTCCGGTGCAACCGCCAGGGCGAACAAGGGTAAGCGCCCAGTAGAGGCGACCCGCCGGATCTCCGCCCCGTTTGCCGCTGCCTGCAGCGCCACGTCGAACGACGTCCCGGCATAATCCACCGACCCTCCGACCAGCGCCTGCATTGCCGCGCTCCCGCCCCGCGTATAGACCAACTCGGCCGACAACCCTTGGGCCTCGAAATGCCCCTGAACCCGCGTGACCTCGTACGGAATCAC
>CAZPZZ010000042.1:0-11125 GCA_964591245.1 uncultured Vicinamibacteraceae bacterium
CGGCACGTCGCGAGTTACCGTATGAGCGTGGGCTCGCCTCGCACTGCGTGTGATGTTCACGCTCGGTTTGGTCTCTCTGGTTTTTCCAACTGCACGGTAGGTCTGTCGAGCTAGAGGCATCAAGGTAATGCGTGCGCGTGGCTATCCGTACGGGGCTGAAAGTCCCCCAGGGTAGGGCGCTTTTCCCCATAGATACGGGTGAGCGGACAGTTATGACACAGAACAATGCGCAGGTTCCATACGGGACCATTGAGGGGCTCAAGCAAAACTGGAAAGCGGACGTGCTGTCCGGCTTTCTGGTCTTTCTCATTGCGTTGCCGTTGTGCCTCGGGATCTCGCTGGCGTCAGGGTATCCGGCAATCGCGGGGATCTTTACCGCGATCATTGGCGGCATCTTATCCGCGCGCTTCAGCAATTCTGAGCTGACCATCAAGGGGCCTGCGGCGGGATTGATCGTCATCGCGTTGGGCTGCGTCACCGAATTCGGATTTACCGGTGGTGCTGATCCTGCAGCGGATATCCAGGCCTACCGGTTAGCCCTTGGCGTGGGCGTCGCGGCCGGGGTGATCCAGATCCTGCTGGGGCTCTTCCGCGCGGGGATTCTGGGTGAGTTTTTTCCCACCGCCGCGGTGCACGGGCTGCTCGCGTCCATCGGGGTCATTATCATCGCCAATCAGTTCCCAACCGTGCTCGGGGTAACGGGGGAGGGTGGTCCGCTTGCTCGTCTGGCAAGTTTCCCCAGTTACATCATGGAGATGAATCCTGCTATCGCGGTCATCGGTCTGGTGAGCCTGTTGATCATGTTCTGCTATCCACTGATCAAGAGTCCACGCCTGAAGGTCGTACCCGCGCCCATGGTCGTGCTCCTGGTTGCGGTTCCGCTGGGGATGTATTTCCGTTTACCGGAGGAGCACGCGTACGCATTTGCGGGAGCCTCGCACGAGCTGGGCCCGAGATTTCTCGTCGACGTGCCGAGCAATCTGTTTAGCGCACTGGTCTTTCCCGATTTCTCGGGGCTTGCGAGCTCCACCGGCGCGCGATACATCATCTTGTTCTCGCTTATCGGTAGCCTGGAATCGCTCTTGAGCGCGAAAGCTATCGATCAAATCGATCCTTACAGGCGGAAAACCAATCAAGACAAGGATCTCGTTGCCGTTGGCATCGGCAACACCTGCTCCGCGTTCGTTGGTGGCCTCCCCATGATCTCGGAGATCGTGCGTAGCAGGGCGAACATCGACAACGGGGCCCAAACCCGGTTCGCCAACATGTTTCATGGGATCTTCCTGCTCGTCTTCGTTGCGCTCGTTCCCATGCTGATCAACCGGATACCCCTCGCTGCTCTGGCTGCCATGCTCGTGTTTACTGGGTTTCGGCTGGCCTCGCCCCAGGAGTTCAAGCACATGTACCACGTGGGCCGCGAGCAGCTCATCATCTTCGTGTCTACCATTCTCGGTGTGCTGGCCACGGACCTCCTGGTGGGGATCGGTATCGGCATCCTGGTGAAGGCGGTGATTCATATCGTCAACGGTGCTCCCATTGCTTCGCTGTTTAAGGCAAATATCAACGTCGATACGGAAAGCGGCACTGTGTCCGTAGAGAAGTCGGCCATCTTCAGCACCTGGATCTCCCTCAAGAGTCGAATCGAGAGCCTGAAAGGCTGTCCCCGGGTTGTCGTGGACCTCTCGAAGACGGCACTCGTCGACCACACAGTGATGTCGAATTTAGAGGAACTGTCGCGGGAGTTCAGAGAGAGTCAGCGGGAACTTATCGTCTCCGGCCTAGATGATCACGAGGCGATCTCTGGGCATCCGCAGGCGGCTCGGAAAAGCCAGCGAGGATAAGTCGTCTCTGCTCGAGGGCGGTCTTCTAGTTCAGCTGAAAGTCATTTGGAGTACATCTTGAATTACTACCCGATTCTTATTCCGTTCGCGCCGCTGGTGGCAGCGATCTACAGTGCTTTTCAGAGCCGTAGGGGTGGCGAAGGAAACTACGGCGTTGGCGTGTTCGCACATGTCATCGCAGTGGTGGTTTCTTTTGTGACGCTGGGCCTGGTCGCTTCTGATCCTGCGGCCGCCCTTCTAGTGCTCTGTGAGACACCCTGGGAGTTCCTGCCGACGATTGCGTTGTCGATCGATCGATTGAGCGCCGTAATGATGGTGTTGATCGCGTCGGTCGGTCTAGTGATGTACCGGTACTCCATCCGCTACTTGCAGTCTGAGCATGGACAGTCGCGGTATCAGGCCTTGCTGGCGCTCACAGTTTCCACGCTGCTGGTGATGGTGTCGAGTCGTGATCTGGTATTGCTCTTTCTGGCCTGGCAATTATTGAGTTGGTTGCTGTGTCACCTGGCCTACAACTACGCTCATCTCCCCACGGCACGCAGTGCCTTTAGAACCTTCATCATCTTGCGCGTGGGGGACGTCGCATTTCTTGCAGGTATCGTGCTGGCGTATCAACTGTGGGGGACGGTCGAGTTTTCAGAGCTCTTTGAGCGCGCTGCGCAGAATCCCGTGGTGTTGCAGCCGATCGCCGGAATTGAACTCAGCGGCGTGACGGCGGTGACGTTGCTGATTTTTGTTGGCGCGATGAGCCAATCGGCCCAGTTCCCATTGCATATGTGGCTGCCAGAGTCTCTGTTTGCTCCGACTCCCACCACTGGGCTTCTTCACGCAGGGATCATCAATGCCGGGGGGTTTCTGCTGACCAGGCTCGCGCCGCTGTATGTCCTGAGTCCCCCGGTATTGCACGTCGTCTTTGTGATCGGTCTGGTGACCGCAGTCCTGGGCACGAGCATGATGCTTGTCCAGAACGACATCAAGAAAGCACTGGGATACTCCACCATCGGACAGATGGGCTACATGATCATGGAGTGTGGGGTGGGCGCTTTCTCGCTGGCTATTTTTCACCTCATTGCTCATGGTCTGTTCAAAGCCACGATGTTTCTGAACTGTGGCCACGTGATTCACGAAACGCGCCACGAACCCATGCGACCGGAGACACAGGGTGTCGGGCCTGCATTGAGTGTCGGCAGCTGGGTGGGGGGCTTTGTTTTATCGCTTGCGTTGCCATTCCTCATTGTCTATGCGGCCCACGAGTTGCTTCACGTCCCGCTGCGTGATTCGCAAGGATTGGTGATTTTTCTGTTCTTTAGCTGGGTTACGGCGTCGCAGGCCATGTTGACGTTGTATCGGTTGCGCGGGGCCGGTGCGTTCAAACCGCAAGGGGTCCTGCTGTTGGCTGTGACAGGCGTCACGTTGATATATCTCTTCGCGGCAGAAGTCTTCACCGCCTTTTTATATCCGGTGCCGGAGACCCTGACCGCCTACTACCAGGCAGCCTCCCTGCCCGGCGGTGTGTTCATGAGCATCCTTGTGGGGGCTGTGGGCCTCATCGTTGTGGGATGGGCCGGGGCGTACACGAAGCGGCAAGGACGAGCGGTCAATCACCCGCAGGTGATTACCAGTCTTCAGACCGCGTTGTACCTCTTGTTCATGAACCGTCTCTATCTGGATACGGTGTCACTCAGAGTTCGGCTCGTGGCCAAGAAAACGATGGAGGCGTTGGACGCGAGTCGGGCGTTCCTGGCGATTGCATCGCTGGCGGGAATCGTGATCGCGAGCCAAGGCCTCGTTTCAGTGTTGGCGCTACCGCCGGGAAATCTCGCGGGACTCTTGGTGTCAATACTGCTGGTGCCACTGTTTCCGTTCCATGGCGCCTATACCTGGGGCCTCACGAGATTCCCGGGGGGCGCAGCGATCGCCCTGGCCGGACTGATGCCGCTGGTCGGGGTATACGGGATGACGGCACTTGTCCCCACGCTACCGTCAAGCGCTCTTACCGGTATGGCGTTCCTGGCCTTGCTTGGCGCGATCTATGCCTCGATCAAGGCTGCCGTGCAAACACACGTTCCGCAACTGGTCGCGTATACGAGTCTTGCCTTGTACTCCATTCTTTGGTGGCACGTTGCGAGTGTGGGGACCGTGGCGCCAGACGCGATCGTGTATGCCAGCGCGGTAGTGCTGGTTACGGTGGGCATGATGTTGGCTTGGAATCGCGTGCAGGTTCGATATGGGAACCTGGGCGTGAGTCAACTTCCCGGGCTTGCCCGTCCGATGCCAAAGTTTGGCTTCTGTTTGGCGTTGCTGGTGATGGCGGCGGTCGGATTGCCGCCTTTCGGATTGTTTTTTGGCTACCTGGGAATGTTGCTTGCCTCGTCGACCATGTCCGTCGGGCACGTGATCGTACTGTTTACGTGGTTTGGCGTGTCCTGGTATCTGTTCAAGCTACTGCAGCGACTACTCTTTGGGCCGCACCGCTCCGACTTACGCTATGACGATCTGCGTCCCGCGGAGGTCCTGGCGCTCGCGGTCATTCTCGTATTGTTGGTTTCACTTAGCGTGGCGCCTCAGGATTGGTTCGGCGCTGGCGTGACGGAAGTAGCACGTACCGTCGTAGAGGGCAGGGGAGTATGACATCCAAGACCAACTCGGATTCTGGTGGGACACATCCGGACATCCGGAACCTGGTATCGCAGGCGGCGGGAACCATTGCCCATTATTGGCCGATGCCGACCTTCGTTCATCACAATCCCTTGCATAGCCTGGAGTCGATTCATTTCGAAGACGCTGTGCGGGTGGGGCGCCGCTTTGTCGGGGGAAATGGCTATCTGCCAAATGAGACCTTTCGAGAATATTATCGGTCAGGCAGGATCCGTCCGGAACATGTTGAAGCCGCGCTTCGGTCACGGGCCCAGGATGAGCAGGTGGCCCTGGCCGAACGGCGAGTGAGTCATTTTGACGTCTTGCGCGCCCATCTTCTGTCTGGTATCTCGGCACCCGCGGACGAGACGCTCGAAGCCCTTGTCAATCGGTCTACGGATGGGACGTTACTGCGTGAGCTTGCCGACCGGCTCACTCCCGTGCTGAAGCCACGAGGAGAAGAAGCAGACGTGGTCGGTCGGAGCATGACTCTTACGGAGTGGTGCGATCGGGCGTTGGACACGTGGCTCACGGATCCGATTGATCGGGAGCTCATTAAATGGTGCGAAGCCTTCCTGGACGAAGGGCATGCCTCGTGGGCGATGCCCGGTAGAGAAAAGGGGTTTTACCTGGCGTGGCGATTCCTCGCCGCGAAGGAATGGTCGTCGTGCGGTATCAGTGAGAGTGGCCGGAAAATTCGGAATCTCCCAACATCGCCTGAAGAGGCATTGCTGGAACATCTAGATGCGCTCGGTATTCCCGAGGACTGTCGGCAGGACTATTTATCACTTCAATTGACGGCACTCTGCGGTTGGGCAAGCTTTATCAACTGGCGGGGCGAGTTGAGCGAGGGGTATGAATGGCAGGAGGCGTATCCCATCGATCTTGTGCAGTATCTTGCTGTCCGATTGTGGTACGAGCGCGAGCTGGTCAGTCAGGCGTGTCAGAGCGAGATCGGGATCGAAGGGACATTCCCTGCCGTCACGTCCTGGATTCAACGTGACAGGACTGAAGCGGGTGCAAGGCATGATGACCAAGCTGGAGTTTTCTCGGCGGCACTTCGATTGCGTGACTTAGCCCGGAGCTTGGGGGTTGACCCGGGCACACTGTTGGAGTCGTCGCCCGACCATCTGCAGACGCTGTTGGACTGGCTCGATGCCTGGCCGGAGTCCGAACACGGCCCCGTGTGGCTAAAGGCGTTCGAGGCCGGTTATCAAGAGGATCTGCTTCGTAAGATCGCGGCGGGCGCCAACGATTCACAAGTGTCTGGGGGCTCAAATTCCAGGCCAGACGCGCAGGCCATGTTCTGTATCGATGTCCGCTCTGAACCCTTTCGTCGTAATCTGGAGGCGGTCGGGCGCTACGAGACCATTGGGTTTGCCGGTTTCTTCACTGTCTTCATCCGGCACCAGGCGCATGGTAGTCATCACTTGACCGAGCAGTATCCCGCGATCGCGGAGGCCAAGCACACGGTATTCGAACTAGCCAGCGGTAATCAGGACGAGCTGCTCGCCCGACACGAAGCCGGAAAGACGTTCTTTCATACCATCCACGAGTTGATACACGATCTAAAAGCGCACGTGCTAACGCCCTATATCACCGTTGAGTCATTGGGATGGTTGTTTGGTGTGCCGCTGTTCGGCCGAACGTTTTTTCCGCGTCTGTATCGTAAGTGCCGTGAGAAGTTCACCGGCACCGTGAGTCCTGCTATTGCGACCAACGTCACGATTGACGCAGCGACAAAGGATGAGGACGTCACGCTCGGGCTTTCACTGAGCGAGCAGGTGTCGACGATGGAGGCGGCGCTGCGCACGATCGGGCTGACCAGTAACTTTGCACGCCTTGTGCTGGTGTGTGGGCATGGCAGTTCATCGGACAACAACCCGTTCGAGGCGGCGCTTCACTGTGGGGCCTGTGGGGGCCACCCTGGCAAGGCGAACGCCCGGGTCTTTGCGGCGATCGCCAACAAGCCGGAAGTACGTGCAAAGCTGGCGGATGGCGGGATTGCGATCCCCGAGGACACCCACTTCATTGCGGGACTGCATGATACGACGACCGACGCTGTTGTCATCTTTGATCAGGAAGACATTCCCCCCACACATCACGAGGACATTGCGCGACTGGCCGAGGGGCTCCGTGCTGCGGCCGGAAGGACTAACCAGGAGCGATGTGCCCGGTTGCCGCTCGTGGAAAAGGACCCCTCACCCGTGACGGTAGCGCGTGAGATCGATCGCCGTGCCGGGGACTGGAGTGAGGTACGACCAGAATGGGGGCTCTCGGGTAACGCTGCCTTCATTGTGGGCAGCCGTGAACTATCCAGGCAGATCGATCTACAGGGGCGTGTTTTCCTAAACAATTATGATTACCAGGGGGATCCGTCGGGGGCACTGCTCCAGGGGGTGTTGGCCGGACCTGCCGTTGTTGGGCAATGGATCAACAGTGAACACTATTTTACGGCGACGGATCCGGAAGTCTACGGCAGTGGTAGCAAGATCTATCACAACGTGGTCGGTCGTTTCGGGATCATGGCCGGTCCACAGAGTGATTTGAGAACAGGGTTGGCCAGGCAATCGGTTATGAATGGTCCCATGCCGTACCATGAGCCTCTGAGATTGCTTGTCGTGATCGAAGCACCTCGCGATCGCATTATCGAGGTGTTACAAGAATTGCCCCACGTCCAACAGCTATTCGACAACGAATGGATCCAACTCGTCGCCGTGGATCGCGATGGGGACAGTCTGCTGTATCGTTACGAGCCGACACAGAAGTGGGCCAGGGTTGCATAATGCGTGTGCAATCTCAACTCATACATGGCGGGCCGCAGGTAACCGTCTGGGTTCGTCACGGCTTTTGGATTGAAACGGAGAATGCATGAGCATGATCGTCGCTAACCATCGGCTGAGCTTGGGTCATGACGGTGCCTCTCATTGGCATTGTCCCGCGGCCGTGAGGGTCCTAATTGCCATCGTCATGGCGGCGACGATTTATGGAATCAACGTGTCGGCCCAGGCCGAAGATCGCCGAACGGAGTCCAACGGTCGCGCCTGGTATATGTATTTCGGCGACCATCCGATCCGCAACAACAGCCCCTGGGGCTTCCACTTCGACGGCCAGCTCCGTATGGAAGGTGCGTTCGAACGACGGAATCAACTCTTGCTCAGGCCTGGTCTGAACTACGACTTGAACGAGACCGTACAGTTTTCTGGCGGCTACGCCTTCATCAATACGAATCCTCCCGAGGAGTCACCGCCGAACTTCGATGTGCCGGAGAATCGCGTGTGGCAGCAGCTGATTCTCAGGCAGCGAGTTGGCACGGTCGGGCTGACGCATCGGTATCGCCTGGAGCAACGTTTCATCGGCAATGTCACTGGGAACGATGCTGGCGAAGGCGAGGTGCTTGATCATTTCCACGTCAACCGGTTTCGTTATTTCATCAAAGGGACGGTGCCCCTGTATCGAGATGACCGGTACGTGGCGTTTTACAACGAACTCATGGTCGGTTTCGGCGATAACGTCAAACGGAACATCTTCGACCAGAATCGAGCCTACGGCGCCATCGGCTTTCGGACGGGGCCCTCGACGAGTTTCGAGATCGGTTATCTGCTTCAGACCGTCCAGAGCCCGACCGGCAATGTAATCCAGCATAACCACACGTTTCAGCTCGGGTACTTCACCTCGCGACCCCTCTGGCCCCGTTGAAATCGACGAGCACGAACGCGATGGGTTCCCCGTGGCCGTTTTACGGAGGCGGCAAGGCAGCGGGTAGAGTGCTGGACCGTCTGGCCGGGACTGCCAGGGAACCGGGAGCCCTAGACGCGCGCACGTCCGCTTCTACTACTCGGGCAGTTTGAAGACAAAGAGCATATTTCCGCGACCTGGTTGTTGAATCTCCGGCGTCAATCCACGGAAGTTGATACCGCCGCCGGCTGCGATGGCGAGGTACTGCACGCTGTCGTGCATGAACGTGACCGGAAAGCCACCCGCGCTCGAATTGAGAATCTGTTCCCACAGGATGTCTCCGGTCTGGGCGTCGAAGGCCCGGAAACGTCGGGCGTCGTCGGTGACGAAGACCAGTCCTCCGCCGGTGCTCAGCACCGACCCACCAATCCCCGCTCGTTGCCGGTAGACCCACCGCGGTTCGCCCGTGGCGAGGTCCAGGGCGGTGAACTGGCCAATCTCGCCTTCAATATTCGGGGCCGGTTCCTGCACGATCCGGGCGGAGCCATGGTGCGCCCCGGTGCGGTCCCGAAATGGATTGAGCGTTAAATTCATACAGACGTTATTGGTCGGCGCGTAGAGGGCGTTGACGTCCGGGTTGTAGGCGGTGGCTTGCCAGTTGATTCCGCCGAGGGCACTCGGGCAGACGAAGACGGGTTCACCGATTTCAGGAAATTTCAGCGACGAGTTGAGGATTACCCGGCGGCTTTCGGCATCGATATCGACCACCACGTTTTGCTGGTTGGTGGGCTGTGCCCAGAGAAATGCGCCGGTGGCGGCATCCAATGCCCATACGATGCCTGTTTTGCCTGGAATACCGGTCACGATTTTACGGCGCCGGCCTGGGGTGATGCCTTCATTTCGCCACTCGACGGCACCCGGCGAGACCTCGGTCTCTACGACCAGTCGCGCGAATGGGTGGTCGAGATCCCATTCGTCGTTGGGAATATGTTGAAAGTACCACACGATTTCACCCGTGTCGGCATCGAGGGCAAGCGTCGAGTTGGTATACAGGACATCGCCGTCTCCGCTACCGCGCTGGACCGAGCCCCAGGGAATCGGCACGCCGACGCCCGTGTAGATCAAATTCAGTTCCGGGTCGTAACTTGGAGAATTCCAGGGCGAACCGCCCCGCCGGTCCTCTTCGGGAATATCGCCCCAGCTGTCATAGCCGAATTCCCCGGGGGCCGGAATCGTGTAGGTGCGCCACACCTCCGAGCCCGTCTCGATATCGTGGGCTGACACCCAGCAGCGGGTATTCAGGTGATAGCAGCCGGACATGCCAGCGACAACGCGTCCCTTGATAATCATCGGGCCGCCGGAGTAGTGCTGGCCGATGGACCAGTCGCCGACCTGCACATCCCATTCGACGTCGCCGGTCTGCGCGTTCAGGGCGACAAGATGGGCATCGTGTGTGGCGATCAGGAGTTTGTCCTGATACAAGGCTCCGCTGCGGTTCGCGCAGGCAAGGGCCGCAGGGTGCTCGACCTGGTCTCGGCGATACTGCCACAGGCGTGACCCGTCTCGGACGTCGAGCGCCTCGACGAAGTCACACGCCTGTACGAGAAACATGATTCCGTCATGCACGAGCGGGGTGGTTTCTTGCCGACCTTGACCCATGGTCCAGGCCCATGCCAGGCGGAGGCCACCGACGTTACTGGTGTTGATTTGGTCGAGTGGGCTATGCCCCCAGTGGCCGTACGTCCGGCGCCACATGAGCCAGTCTTCCGGCGGAGCGTCAACCAGCATGCGCTGGGTTACAGGGGTATAGTCGTCAGCCACGGACTGCGCGACGGCAGGCGTACCTGTATGCATGAGTCCAATCAGGACGCAGGGCAGGCAAAGGTGCCACCGGATGTGCATATGTACTCTCCCTCGACCACTCTCTTCAGATTCTCTTGGTGATCTTACAATCGGCTGGCTGTGCTTAGACCCACTCGGGTGGGGGAGCGAGGTCTTTCGAGGGGGCGCCCCCGGGGTCGGGCCGTCCGGAACCTTCCAGTCGACTGATTGCCCGTACGGTCATGTCCTGGTCGCACAATACCTGGCACGACAGACGTATACCGGTCAGGCTTCTCGCCTCGAGGACGGATTTCTCCGCGGCCGTGATCTTGTTGGGTTCGCCGTCGACGAATTCCACGCGGCACGTGGTGCAGCGTGCGTTCCCGCCACAGGCATGCAACACGTCAACTCCAGCCTCTTCTTCGAGGGCGAGGACGAGGCGCTTGCCTTCAGGGACGTCGAATGAGCCGTATCCTTCAACTGTCAATTTTGGCATGCCGACATTTTACGGCAGATGAGGTCCAAAGCTGAGAGGCGTTCGTGGAGCGGCCGCGAGGCACGATTGAGGTGTCGCCCGGTGCGGGCGCTTCAAGGGGTGGTGGGAATTTCCTGACGGGCCGGCGTATCTTTGAGGCGAAGGGAGCTCGAAAGTGTAGTGTCTGGCGTCGTGGCGCAGTTGTCTGACGGGCCTCATGGCAGCGCCTGTTCACGTGGATTTTACATAAAATTAACACAGTGTTAACATTGAGCTGTGAAGAAGTTGAGCCCTCCGCGCGGCAAGAGTGTTCTGCGACTTGGCTTTAGCTCCGCGTGGAGGCCGTCGGCGGCGGTGGATGCTGTGTTGTTGACTGGGAATCCCGTGCAGGCCGAGTACACGGTTGTAGCGAAAGTCCGGACTGAGGGTGCAGTCGCGTTCCGTGATCCTGGAGGTATTGGCGTTCCCCTGATGGTCCGAGTGTTCAATTACACCGTGCTGTCTGCCCCCGCCATCGAGGGGACAATCGCGACCACGACCAGGCTTCTCGAGACCGCAGATCTGAAAGTGCATTGGGTTCGTTGTACGTCGGGCAAGGCATCGCCGCGGCAGTGCTTTGGGCCGAGTCCGGCGGGTAGCCTTGATTTGCGCCTGGTGCCTCCACCCCGGGATG
>CAZPZZ010000042.1:11225-28792 GCA_964591245.1 uncultured Vicinamibacteraceae bacterium
TCTGGAGCCCTTTGTGCCGCCGAAATCGATTTCCCCCCTGTCTACCGTCCGTCTTGGTGTTTCGAGTTGCTTGCTTGGAGAGGAGGTGCGCTTCGACGGGGGACACAAGCGAGACCCGTTCCTTGTTCTGACATTGGGTCAGTTGGTCGAGTGGGTGCCGGTGTGTCCAGAGGTGGAGTTGGGGCTCGGGACGCCGCGCGAGACCATTCGCCTCGTACGCGACCCAGCGGGCTCCGACGACGTGCGACTCATGACGGGAAAGACCGGGATCGATCTGACGCGGAGAATGCAGCAATACGCGCGACAACGAGTCCGGGCTCTCGCGAAAGAAGGGCTCAGCGGTTTCGTGCTCAAGAAAGACTCGCCGAGTTGTGGAATGACCAGGGTCAAGGTCTGGCGGGAGGAAGGGCCGTCTGAACGCAATGGACGGGGGCTGTTCGCGGCTGAACTCATTCGCCAATTTCCGAACCTGCCAGTAGAGGAAGAAGGGCGGTTGCACGACCCGGGGTTGCGGGAGAACTTCATTGATCGCGTATGCATGTACCGACGTCTGCGTACCTTGTTTGCGGGGCGTTGGACGGTGGGCGCCGTGGTGCGATTTCACACGGCCCACAAGTTGGTACTGATGGCGCATGCCCCGCAGGCGTACCGCGAACTGGGTCGTTTGGTCGCAGAGGCCAAGGGCGCGCCGCGCGCCGCGTTCTCACGGCAGTATCAGGATGAACTCATGGCGGCCATGGCGAAGCCGACCACGCGAGCGCGGCATACGAACGCCCTGCAGCACGCGGTTGGACATTTCAAGGTGTCCCTGGATCAGATGTCGCGAGAAGAACTCGGAGAGGTGATCGAAGACTACCGCCGCGGCTTCATTCCGTTGGTCGTGCCGCTGACGTTGATTCGTCATCATGCTCGTCGGCTCGATGTGTCCTATTTGCTCGGGCAGCAATATCTCGATCCTGAGCTGAAGGAACTCATGCTACGGAACCACGTGTGAAGGGGAACGCGCTGGCAGGACGGACTGACCGTCTGCCGTGCCGCCGGGGACATCGACTGCCCACCGAGCCGCCTTCGGCCCGTGGACGCGCGCACGAGAATGTGAGCGAAGCGGTGCGACTCGTTGGTGTGCCTGCCTCCCACCGGAGTGGCACCTAGTGCGCCAAGTTGGGGTGACAGCCCGACGCGGGTGTTTGCTCTGGCAGGGGCTGGCGCAGATAGCCTTCAAGAACGCGGTGGCATGCATTGCAGCCATTGCCGGCCCCGGTTCCATCTCGAAGTTCCCGTAGTGTACGAGGACGGCACTGCGCCATGCGGGACAGCAACTGTCGCTCGGCAACTTTGCAGCATCGGCAGATGACGCGTCCGGGCAGCACGGTGACCGGCCGTTCGGGGGATTCTGCTTCAGCAGACTCTCTGGTTTCAATCATGTGCCTTCCTCAATCTTTCGCGTGACCCGCGCATGCGTGCCTTTGAGGTTTTCAGTCTAGAGCGCTCGGGGTTGGCCGACGATGACCTGCGGCACACAGGCTTTGTGAATGTACGCACACACGAAGAGCCGATGGCTTGGTCGTGTATTTGGGAGTAGTGAATGAATGAATCTGGTGGGTTGATTCTCGTGGCTGGCGCCACGGGTTACGTTGGGGGGCGCTTGGTACAGGCACTCGAACAGGCCGGGCGACGGGTTCGGTGTCTCGCACGGCGTCCAGCGTTTCTGAGTTCGCGCGTCGGGGTTGGGACCGCCGTTGTACAGGGAGATTGTCTTGATCCGAAGTCACTGTTTGCCGCGCTTGACGGTGTGGATGTGGCTTATTACCTGGTGCACTCAATGGGCTCGGGCGCTGACTTCGAACAGGAAGATCGCGAGGCCGCGCGAAATTTTGGTGTGGCGGCGAAGGCGGCAGGCGTCCGTCGGGTGATCTATCTTGGGGGGCTCGGCAGCTCAAACGACAATCTTTCACCCCATCTCCGCAGCCGGCATGAGACCGGTGATGTTCTGCGTGCGTCTGAGGTAGAGGTTATCGAATTCAGGGCCGGTATCGTCCTGGGCTCGGGCAGCCTCTCCTACGAACTTTTGCGGGCGCTGGTTGAGCGGTTGCCGGTCATGATCTGTCCTCGATGGGTGGCCACGCGCACACAGCCTATCGGGGTCGACGACGTGGTCGCGTATCTCGTCGCTGCGTTGGAGCTGGCGGAGACGGGCAACCGAACGTATGAGATCGGTGCTGACGACCAGGTCTCGTATGGGGACATCATGCTCGAGTACGCGCGACAGCGGGGCCTGCGTCGCGTGTTGATTCCAGTCCCGTTCCTGACGCCATCGTTGTCCAGTTTGTGGTTGGGGCTCACGACACCTGTGTACGCGCGGGTTGGTCGGAAGTTGATCGAGAGTCTGAAGAATCCGACCGTGGTGCGAGATCGGACCGCCCGAGAGGTCTTTCCGATTACGCCGGTAGCACTGTCTGAGGCGATTCGTCGCTGCCGGCAGCAGGAAGAGCAGCAGTTTGCAACGACGCGGTGGTCCGATGCTGTGTCGTCGGCACGGACGGTCCGGCAGTGTGGGGGTGCGGTTCGGGTCACGACTCGTCGATACCCGCAGTGTGGAAGTATCGGCAGCGCCGTCTGTCGCGTTTGCGCCGGTCCGCCGCATCGGGGGCAGGCAGGGATGGTACTACTTGAGCTGGCTCTGGCATGTTCGTGGGATTATCGATTTGGTGCTCGGAGGTGTCGGAATGCGCCGAGGCCGTCCAGACCCCGAACAGCTTCGAGTTGGTGATCCGCTGGACTTCTGGAGGGTCGAGGCGTACGAACCTGATGTCCGATTGCGACTCGAGGCGGAGATGAAGCTTCCCGGGCGTGCCTGGTTGGAATTTGAAGTGGCCGAGCGTGATGCGAGTACGTCAACGATCCGCCAGACGGCGGTGTTCGACCCGATCGGTCTTGCTGGTCTCCTGTACTGGTACGGTATCTATCCGTTACATAGTGTGATCTTCCGCGGCATGCTGGCCGAGGTCGCGCGTCGGGCGCGTCAGGAGGCTGCGTCCCGGTCGTCTGCGCAATCCCAATGAGCCTTTCGTCTGGGCGCGGCGCAGCGCGGGCGAGGCTTCCGCTAGGCCGGATCCTCGGGGCGCCTACGGTGGAACTCGGTGGTGGCCTGATAGGCTGCAGCAATGGCCAGAAGCCGTTCCTCGCCGAATGGCGGGGCGGCCATGACGACGCCCCGGGGGACCTGCCGTCCACTGTCAATCTCTGTGTCAGTGCCAATCGGTAGACAGAGCAGGGGAAGTCCGGTGCCGTCAAAAGCGCCCATCGACGTCGTGAGTACGACATCGCATTGGTTGAACAGTTGCGTGAGCAGACGCTGCAAGAGAAGCTGACGAGCCTGTTGGACCTTGAGATAGGTGTCGGCACTCTGGAGCATGCCGTTCAGGAACCGGGGCAAGCGGTCGGCGAAGTTCCGCACGTCGCGCCGCAAGTGCTCAATGAAGAACGCGGTGGGGTCTCCGTGTGAGCCGCCGAGTGGATTCTCGGTCAGTTCCTCCCACTGATCTGGCAATGCGACGTCTGGAATGATTTCAACAGAGGCCATGTCCCCCAGTGTGTCGATGAAGTCACGACGGAGTTCGTTGAGACGATCGTTACCAGAGGTGAGATAGTCGGGCCAGATTCCTACTCTGGTCGCCCATCTCGGTTCGGGGCGTGCTCCAGCGAGCGGCGTGGCGGCGAGGGCATAGTTTGGCGGTGCGGGGAGTCCCAGTGTGCGCGGATCCTGTGGATCCGGCTGGGCAAGCACCTGGAGCAAAATCGCCGCGTCCAATGAAGTTCTCGCCATTGCCCCGACGTGATCTCGTGTTGGGCTCAATGGAATGACGCCATGCAGGGACACACGCCCGAAGGTCGGCTTGATGCAGGTCAAGCCCTGGGCGTTGCCGGGGCCGATGACCGAACCGCCGGTTTGCGTTCCCACTCCGACGACTGCGAGCCGTCCGGCCACGGCAGTTGCGGTCCCTGACGATGATCCCCCGGGGCTGTAGGCCGGGTGGTTTGGCGTCCACGCGTTCCGGGTCGTCGGTGTGGTCGTGCCGTAGGCGCGGGCGCGGCCGCCAGCCAGGTTTCCCATCTGCGCTTTGCCCATGACGAGCCCGCCCGCGGCCCGTACGAGGGACACGACCGTGGCATCGTAGGCGGGCTGAAATCCTTCGAAGACGAGAGAGCCGCCTTCGGTCAGCAGGTCGGAGGTGTAAAAGTTGTCTTTTGGGGCAACACAGACGCCGCGAAGCAGGGCGTCCGCCCCATCGCGAGGACGGCGTTCGGCCTCTGCTAGAAGCGCCTCGGGTTCCGGTCGAGCCGCGTAGGCCTGATAGATGCCATCGTAGGCGTCGATCCGCTCGAGATAAGCATGGACGAGATCGGTAGGAGCGAGTTGAGCGTTCCGGATCAGGGAAATCGTTTCCGACAGGGTGAGTTCGGTCAGATCACTGATGGCCTGCAGCCGTACGGAGGGCGTGAACGCCTCCTCTGCAATGGTCCGCCCTGCCGGGCGACCGCTTGTCGGCTGCGGGGTCAAGAGTGTGCCTGTCGTCGCGGCCGATGAGACCCACGCCATTCGATTCAGAAACCACCGGCGGGAGATGGATCTGTCCTGGGGTGGAGCGACTGTGCCTGAAACACTCATGCGCCGTTTCATACCCACGGGCTAGTTGCCTTCCGTCCACGCTGTGAACGGCGCGGGATAGGGCTGGGGGAGTGTGTCTTGGGGGTCGATGTGGAAATCCGCCGCTGAGACCTCCTGGCGGAGGATGGACCGGGCATGGGCGAGCAGGCGCGCCTGGTCCATGGGAGCGCGGTCATCGTCAACAGGGAGCACCGAGATGTCGATGCCCACGAGTGCGTAGCGCGTGCGGATGAAGCGATCAAGTTCGTCGTCACTCGGTGGCGAGGGTGTGTCTGAAGATTGCATCGCGTGTGTCTCCGTCTGTCAGGGGCCGCACACATGATGGACCGGTGGTCCCCGGAGTGCAAGATTCCGATAAGCGCGGTTCCCTGCCCTCGCGCTACAATCGGCGGATACGGAGGTCACCATGAATCGAAGGTTGTGTGGCGTGACGGCCCTCTTGTTGGCCGTTCTCTGGTTCGGTAATCCCGCGTGGGCCCAGCATGGCGCGGTGGACGGTGAGTGGCCGAGCTACGGAGGCGATCTCGGGAGTACGAAGTATTCGCCATTGGCACAGATCGACGCGTCGAACTTCGATGCCCTGCGCCTGGTCTGGCGCTGGGCGTCCCCGGACGGTGCGCTTGATCTGGAGGCCTTGCGGCAGCGAGATAGTCGCATGGGCATTCGCATGTTTCAAGCGACGCCGGTGATGGTCGGCGGCGTGCTCTATATCTCGACGGCGTTACACCAGGTCGCCGCGGTCGATGCGGCAACCGGTGAGACCCTCTGGGTGCACGATCCCGAGGTGTACCTTGGCGGACGTCCGACCCATTTCTACAACTCGCGTGGTGTGGCCTACTGGACCGATGGTACTGATGCACGCATATTTTTCGGCACCCATGACGCATATTTGATTGCGCTCGATGCCGTGACAGGAGTCCCGGTGCCTGAGTTTGGGGGCAACGGTCGCGTGGACCTGATGGTCGGTATTCCGCGTGCCGTCCGAGGGGAGACGAATCACAGGGGACGGAATCTGATGGGTGTTGCGTCACCACCCATCGTGGCTCATGACATCGTCGTGACGCCTAGCGTTATTTCGGATGGGGCGATCGCCAAGGAAGCGCCTCCGGGCTGGATCAAGGGGATCGACGCCCGGACCGGTGACACGCGGTGGATGTTTCGTACCGTCCCGCAAGCCGATGATTTTGGTGCCGAGACATGGATGAATGAGTCATGGCGCTACTCGGGAAATACGAATGTCTGGGCGATGTTTAGCGTCGACGACGAGCTGGGATATATCTATCTGCCAACCGGTACACCGACGGGTGATTATTATGGGGGGCACCGGCTAGGGGACAATCTGTTTGCGGAGAGCGTGGTCGCGCTCGATATCGAGACCGGCCAGCGTATGTGGCATTTCCAGGCCGTGCATCACGGCGTGTGGGACTATGACTTCCCGGCGGCTCCGACACTTGTTGACATTACGGTAGATGAACGTCGGATCAAGGCGATCGCTCAGGTCAGCAAGCAAGGTTTTACGTATGTCTTCGACCGAACGACCGGGGACCCGGTCTGGCCGATCGAGGAACGGCCTGTGGCAACGGATACGGATCTTGAGGGAGAGGTGCTGTCGCCAACCCAACCCTTTCCGACGAAACCGCCGCCGTTTGAATATCAGGGGACGAGCATCGACGATCTCGTCGATTTCACGCCTGAGATCCGGGCCCTGGCCGTGGAGGCGGTGAAGAATTTTAGGTTGGGGCCGTTGTTCTCGCCTCCGATGTTGAGTGTCCAGGGCGGGTTGCAGGGGACAATTCAGCGACCACACGTTGGGGGTGGGGCGAGTTGGTCCGGTGCCGCTGTTGATCCGGAGACTGGCATCCTGTATGTCCCGTCGGAAAATCGCTTCTCCGTACTGAAGTACCACACGCCTGATCCAGACGAAGGGGGAAACCTTCGGTACACGTTCACTGGGTTGGCTGCCGGGATTCAACCGCAGATGCCCCAGGGGCTTCCACTGTTGAAACCGCCGTACTCGCGGATGACTGCGATAGACCTGAATCGGGGCGAGCATGCATGGATGCGTCCCAACGGGGATGGAAATCGTTATCGTGATCACCCGATGCTGCGGGATCTGGATCTACCGGCCCTTGGGGGCGAAGGTCACGGTGGGCCGGTGTTGACGAAAACGCTACTGATAAGCGCCTTGACGGCGGGCGGTACCGCGGACGGACCGCGACTGGTGGCGCGGGACAAGTTGACCGGTGAGATTGTCGGGTCGGTCGATCTGCCCGGCGGCGCGATCGGTACTCCGATGACCTACATGTATGAAGGTACCCAATATATCGCCCTGACGGTGGGGGGAGCGGTGCCGGAGATGGTGGCGTTGGCATTACCGTAGCTGTGGCCGGGGACGGCGCCGGTCATGTGGACCGGAGTCTTGCGCATGGATCAGGAAACCACGCCTCCCTCCGGGGGCATCAGAGTGAGGAGTCCAGTATGTGGGGCACGCCGAGACGAGGTCAGAGGATGGGGTGGGGCGCCGTGGTTCTCGTGGCGGTTCTGTTCTCGCTTGCAATCCCCGTACGGGCAGAGGTGAAAAGGATCGTTATCGATACGGTGAGGTCACCTGACTTTGATGGCGCCGTGTACGGGGAGGCGGGGCAGTACGAGACGATCCGGGGATACGCCTATGGGGAGATCGATCCCGCGCATCCGGCTAATGTCATCATTCAAGATCTTGCCCTCGCGCCTACAAACGCCCGTGGGAACGTGGAGTACATGGCAACGTTTCAAATTCAGAAACCCGTTGACCTCGAGAAGAGTAGTCGTTTGCTGTGGCACGAAGTGCCGAACCGGGGGCGGCGCGGCACGATCCGCGTTTTTGACCGAGACCATGGCGATATCTCGCTGTCGAGCGGCTGGCAGGGTGACGACGCCGGCTATACCGCACACGATTCCACGACGAATGATCATGTCGTGGTGCCTATCGCGATGAACCGCGATGGCTCGCCGATCACTGGTCCCGTCCTTGGGCGCATCTTCAACCGGAGTGGTCCAGACTCACAGCCGCTCTTGGTCTACCACAACCCCATGCCGTACCGACCGGCGACCCTTGAGACAACGCAGGCCACGCTGGTCACACATGCTGCAGAAACGAATACGGGGGACGTGAAGGGACGGCACGTGGTGCCGAGTACTGAGTGGGCCTGGGCGCGGTGCAGTGCGGAGGATCCATTTCCAGGAACGGCTGATCCGACGCAGATTTGTCTCAAGGATGGCTTCGATTCCAGCCTGTTGTACCAGGTGGCCTTCACCGCACGGGATCCGTACGTGTTGGGTATTGGTTTTGCGGCGTTCCGGGACGTGGGTGCGTTCTTCAAGTATGCGGACGAGGATGCGTTTGGTACACCCAATCCACTGGCCGGGGGGGTGTCCCGATCGATCACGCGCGGGTCTTCGCAATCAGGGAACTTCGTCAGGGAGTTTCTCCATCTGGGTTTTAATGCCGGCGAAGATGGGCGCCAAGTGCACGATGGCGCATATCCGCGGATCGCGGGGCGAAAATTGGTGATGAATGTGCGATTTGCCACCCCGGATCAACACCTGATGAATACGAGTGGGGGAATGGAGGGGCCGCAGTGGTATATGAGCGTTCCCGACAAGGTGCGCGAACTGGAGCCTAGTGGACTCCTGGATCGGTGCGAGCAGACCGAGACATGTCCAAAGATTCTCGAGGTCTTCGGCGCATCGGAGTTTTGGTATCTGCATATGTCTCCGGGGTTGGTCGGGATGGGGGCAGAGGCTGACATTCCACTCCCGCCCACTGTGCGCCGCTACTACATTCCCGGTACCCCCCACGGGGGAGGTCGAGGTGGTTTCAGTGTGACGCCGTCACGTGTGCCCACTGGCCCCGGGAATGGGATTACCTGGGGGCGTTGTACCTTTGCTGGAAACCCCATGCCCTATCGGGAGACGGAGCAGGCATTGATTTCCCAGTTTCGGCAATGGGTGATGCATGACGTATCGATGGTACCGAGTCGGTATCCCAGATTATCGGACGACACGTTGGTTGCGCCGACGAAGCGAGCGATGGGGTTCCCGACGCTGCCGGCGATTGTCGCGAGTACTGCCCCGGATGCTCCGAATGGGATGGCCAATCCGATCAAGGATTACGATTGGGGAGAAAGACTGGACTATATCGATCAGCGCGGTATCGTCGATCTCCAGCCACCTCGGGTGCGGGGGGTGTTTCCGGCGATGGTTCCACGTGTCAACGTGGACGGCAATGATCTGGGAGGGACCCCCGTGGTGCTCCATGAGGCGCCGCTCGGCACGTATCTTGGTTGGAATGTCACTTCTGAGGGCTTCTTTCAGGGACGAACGTGTAGCTTTGCCGGTGGCATGGTGCCGTTTGCGAAGACAAAGGCGGAGCGAGAGTTGTCGGGTGATCCCCGCTTATCGCTTGAAGAGCGCTACGGCGATCACGAGGGGTATGTTGCCGCAGTGGAAGCGGCAGTGACGCGCGTGACTCGGGAGAGGTTTTTGTTGCCCGCAGACGGCGCACGCCTGGTTGAGGAGGCTCGCGCCAGTAATGTCTTGCGCGATTGACCGGGTGCGAGCGTGAGTCGGTGCTCGTCAAGCCTCGGGCGCGGGCGGGACATCAGTGACTCTGACGTGTGGCCAGACTCGTTTCCAGCGCGGCGATTTCGTGCGCAACGTCGCCAGGGGGGGGGAACGACCGACCGGCGCGTCGGTACCAGTAGCGCGCGTTGGTCCGGTCGCCTTCGAGCCAATGTACGAGTCCATGGATCCAACAGCCGTGAGCCGAATCGTCTGCCTGGGCAATGACGTGGGCTTCCTGCCAGTTACCCGATCCGAGTAGTTGGAGGGCCTTTTCAAGTGGAGGGGTCACGCCGCTGATCGCTCCTTACGCGTGAAGAGCGCCCGTGTGGTAGCAAAGTGCACAAATACCGGGTCCGGTCTCAGAACTGCGCGAAGACCGTCAGGAGTAGGGCCCGCCTGGCGGTCTCGCGTGCAAGGCATGCAGAGATCATCGGAATGGCCATTGAGCCGCGGATCTTGTCGTAATAGAAATTGCATGTCGTGTCACGGTAAGAGATCCAGGCAAGCTGCATTTCCCGTAGCTTGGCTTTCTGATCGTCGTCGAGGGTGGCACGCAGCGCCCGGAAATTCTCGTTGAGGAGATCATCCCAGATTCGCAATTCACTCCGGTAGCAGTTGGCCGATCCGAGATTTGACCAGCCTTCGCGCCGCTGGGTACACGGTTGGGCGACGAGGTTGAACAGGCATGTGCGTTCTCGTTCACGCGCACTCAATGACTCGTTCGCGGCGCAGGCTCGAATGGCCGCACGTGCCTCCGCATGCGGTTCGGGGGGCTGAGCCCATCCGATGGCGCTGCCGACGACGATGAAGAGCCCGGCCAGGAGGACTCGCACAGGTATGCGTTGCCGCGTTGGCGGGACTCGTGCGCTCATGGCGGGCCATTATACTTTCACCCAAGCGACCGTGTGTTTGGCGTGTGCGGCGCGATGAACACGATCCTCTGGTGCTTGGGTTCGAAGCTGGTTGCTCGACATGGAGTACGCTAGCCCCGGCCAGACGGCCAGGTGTTCTGACGCCCCGAGATAGTTGGTTTACGAATGAGCCAAGTGGTGAAGGATTGAGTCGATGTCTGCTGAGGATGAGAACGATGTCGTGCGCTCGCCGGAGGAAGAGGATTTCGCCCGATTGCTGGAGCAATCTGATGAACCACGGGCGTTTCACGCAGGTGAAACCGTTGCCGGTACCATCGTCGCACTGGGAAAGGACGTCGCTTTCATCGACGTTGGGGGAAAGGGTGAGGCCACGATCGATCTGGTCGAACTCGCAGATGAGGACGGCAATGTTGCGGCCACCGTCGGGGATCCGCTGCAGGCGGTCGTGGTGTCCACCGCCGGTGGTGTGAAACTGTCCTACAAGCTCGCCCGTGGTGCCGCATCGAGGCAGGCCCTGGACGATGCGTTTCAGGCTGGACTGCCGGTGGAAGGACGCGTGGAATCAGCGATAAAAGGTGGTTTCACGGTAAGCGTTGGTGGGGAGCGCGGGTTCTGTCCGATCTCCCAGATCGATACGGCCTATACCTCTGATCCCGAGGTACACGAAGGCCAGGTCTACACGTTCAGGATCACGGAACTCGACGGCGAACGCGGTCGGAATCTGGTGCTGTCTCGTCGCGCGTTGTTGGAAGAGGAAGAACGCGAACGCGCCGACGAGATTCGCGGCACCATCGTGCCGGGTGTTGACCTTCCGGGCCGGGTCGTATCCGTGCAATCGTATGGAGCGTTCGTGGATCTCGGAGGAGGCATCCAGGGGTTGTTGCACGTATCGGAGATGGGCTGGTCGCGAGTGTCCACGCCGGCCGAGGTGGTGCAACCGGGTGATGAAGTGACCGTGCGGGTTCTCCGAGTGGATGAAGACGGAGAGAAGATTTCCCTGGGGATCAAACAACTGCAGCCCGATCCGTGGTCCACCGTGGCGGACACCTATATGGCCGGGCAGGTCCAGATTGGGCCGGTGACCAGGCTGGCTGATTTCGGCGCATTTATCGAGCTTGCGCCAGGAATCGATGCGCTTGCGCATGTTTCGACATTTCCTCCTACTGGTCGGCGCGAGGGGTGGAAAGATGCGGTAAAGGTGGGGGATGTGGTGGGCGTCGAGATCTTGACTGTCGACGCCGAGCGAAGACGAATCGGTGTTGCGGTGGTGGATCCGGAGGCGGCGGCAGGCGAGCGGGCGATTCGGCCGGATCTCGTGTCCGGTGCTCGTGTTACGGGGAAGGTCGAGCGCCACGAATCGTATGGCGTCTTCGTGTTCTTGGCGCCTGGTCGTACGGGTCTGTTGCCCGTCGAAGAAACGGGACTGGAGCGGGGGAGTGATCTCCGGAAGGCCTTTCCAGCCGGGAGCGACCTGGAGGTCATGGTTCTCGAGGTTGACGGAGAGAACGGGCGGATCCGTCTGAGTCGGCGGGCTGTGTTTGATGCCGAGGAACGGGGAGATGCCAACGCGTACCATGAGCGGCAGGAAAAGACCCAGGGCGACAGTTTTGGCGCTCTGGGAGATAAGCTCCGCGCTGCGCTGGAGTCGCGAAAGCCCTAATGGCCCTTCGGGTCTGTGCGGTCGCGTGACGCAGACCCAGCGTGTATGTCGGAGGTCAGGGAGGAAGAGAACGATGTGGCGAATTGTAGGCTGTCTACTCACCGTCTGCGCGCTGGTGTTGAATACTCAGGCCTCCGGCGCAACGCAGCCTGACAAGCTCCGTGCCATGGTGTTGACCGGACAGAATAACCATGGCTGGGAGGTGTTGAGCGCGTACTACGTGGAGATTCTTCGGGAGACCGGGTTGTTCGAGGTTGATTTGGTGATCAGCCCCTCACAGGGCAGCGACATGAGTCAGTTCGCTCCCGACTTCGACGCGTACGACGTGGTCGTGCTGGAGTACAACGGCGATCGATGGCCACGGACCGTCGAGGCCCGCTTTGAACGGTACATGCGACGCGGTGGCGGGATGGTGTATGGCCATGCAGTGAATCACACCTTCAAGGACTGGCCAGCATTTAACGAAATGATGGGAATCGGGGGCTGGGGTGGTCGGGATGAAAGTGCCGGGCCCTTCGTTAAATACCGCGATGGGCGGTTGACGCTCGATCATGGCCCGGGTCACGCCGGCGAGTGTGTCGATGCGCATGCCTACGAGGTGGTGACCCGTGCGCCGGAGCATCCGATCATGCGCGGTTTGCCGCCGGTGTGGTTGCACGGAACCGATGAGCTGTATAGCAATCAACGCGGCCCGGCCAAGAATATGACGATTCTCGCGACGGCCTGGTCTGATCCGGAGCGGGAGGCGCATTGGGGCGAACGGACGCACGGAACCGGCGAACATGAACCGATGGTCCATACCGTCCACTATGGAGAGGGCCGCGTGTTCGGTACCGCAATGGGGCATGTTGACGGGAATGCGCCCCCTGGATCTGGGCCCTGGCCCGCGATGGAGTGCCGTGGTTTCACGACACTGATCCAGCGCGCGGCCGAATGGGCCGCGACCGGACAGGTCACGCAGTCAATTCCCGAGACCTTCCCCTCGGCGACCGCGGTGAGTCTCCGGTAGGAGGCGAGAGGGGGTAGCGCCCTGAGGATGGGGTGAATCTGTAGGGGAGGGCACCTTCGCGACCTTGGGCGCGTGCTGGCGTCCAGGGCGGCTCGGCTGTGGCGGCGACGGGGGCGGATGGGGGCCGGCGCAGACGTGTGACACTGCGGGAATAGTTTGAAGAGGAGGTTACACATGAACCGCGTACGACGAGATTTGGTGACGGCGACCGGCGGTGGCGTCGCGTTGCTAGCGACGTTGGGATTAACGCGAGGCGCAGCCGGGCAAGAGGCTGATAGCGCCCAGATCGACGTGGCGTTTCTGGAGGAGTTGCGAGCGTGTGTCGACAAGATGGCGATCAAGGAGCTCTTTGGTCGGTACGCCCTGGCCATCGATACGGGTGACGCGGAAGGCTGGGCAGCCGTCTTCACAGAACATGGGCAGTATGAACTCTTTGGCAATACGACGAAGGGCCGCCCGGCGATTCGGGATGCGATCGCTGGTCGCCCTTCAGGTGATGAGCGTCCGCACTCGCAGCATCGGATGGCCAATCACGTCATAGAGATTGACGGCGACACAGCGCATTCGGTGTGCGAGTTCTGTGTAATTGCCGAGCGCCAGGGACGTATCGACACCATCGTGGCGGGTTTCTACGAGGACGACCTGGAGCGCGTCGAGGGGCAATGGCTGATCGCCCGCCGACAGATTCAAATAAAGACAGATCGCGCGATACTGTCTGGGCCGGTTGATACCGAGGGCAGCCGGTAACCTGGAACCAGATCGGCATCTGTTGTAGTGCCGGGTGACCTGCGGGTGTGGGTCGTGCACGAGGCTCTTGACGTTCGTGGGTGACGTGTGGCGATGTACCGGAAGGCGTTGAGATCTACGGTCGAATCAGACCGATGTTGTCCTCGATGGTGATCGTCGTTCCGTAGGGCGCCGAAAGTTCCTGAAGACGAGCCAGGATACGTTGTGCTGTGGTGGGGGGCGCGAGTCGGGGGATGCCACGATGAGCCATGCGCTCTGCGGCGTAACCCAGTTCGATTGGGTGCAAACGAACTTCTTTGAGTGTGCCAGCCACGAATTCGCTAATGGCGATGAAGCTCTCGTACTTGACGGGGAACGGGCAGCCTGCACACGCATCCCGCTGAAGTTCGCCGAGTCCGGAGAGGCCGTCGACATCCCGCTGGCGAACAAATTCACCGAGTCCGTAGAAAATTGGACGGTCGTTGTAAATCTCTATTCCCCGTACTACGTGTACTCCGGTCCCCTGAAACAGGTCGGCGCCTGTGTCGATGGATGCCCGTGCGAAGTCTTCCAGGTAGTTGGCGATACTTGGATTGGTATCCAGGTGTTCTGCTTCCGGAATACCCGGCCCTCGGTATCCGCCGCGAGCATCGCGGAAGTGATGCGAGTGGAGGGCAACGGTGAGGAAATCCGAGCGGAGCTTGCCTTCCCGTACCGCCGCAAGGATGTCCTGGCGGTCGCGCTCATTTATTTCGAACCAGTAGAACGGAGTGGTGACGTCGGCTGGTGCGCGCCGAAATTGTTCCCCGAGTAACTCGACATGGCTGTCCTCGTTTGCACCTCTGGCATAGAAACCCGTGCCATTGGGAAACAGGTCGCGCAGGGCCCGTACGGCGGTCCACTCTCCGCGTGGCACCATAAAGAAGCGCGTCACGTCGAGTGTGCTGTAGCCTCCGACTCCTGGCCACTCTCCGCGGCCCCGGCGCGCCGGAAGCGTGCCGGTTGCGGTGGTTGCCACCATGCCGACACGACCGCGGGGGGCCGTGTAGAACCGTGCGGCTCGAGCCGCCGCGTACGTCTCGCCCAGACCGGCGTACTGAACCCCAACCCGATCGAGATGCATGCTGGTCTCATTGAGGCCTTCGCGACCAAAGTCGTTTCCATGGTTGTTCGGCCGTGCGACCAGATCGAAGCCCATGTCGCGAATGCTATCGGCTGCACCAGGTTCGGCGCCGTGTCCCCCTATACGGGAACCAGAAAAGCTTCGACCGTCAACGATAATTCCCTCGAGATTTCCGGTGGCGACGTCGGCGTCTTGTAGTAATTTCACGACGCCGGCGAAGGCCGGGTCGGGCATCATGTGTCCGAGGTCGTGTGCATAAATAAGGTCTCCAACGGTGGCGATGGTGAACCCGTCACGCACTGATGTCGATAACTCCGGATCCGGTTGGCGGCTTGTGACGGAGGTCGCCAAGACTCCCAGCGCGACGGTAATCAGCACCGAAAGAGCCATACGTCGTGGAATCAGAGAGGGACGCCCGAGTGTCGAGTGCAGAGGTCGTGTGTTGAAGGACACGGAGGACACTGTACGGCGAGACAAAGGCGGTGGCAAGCCGTTGGCGTGCTCAATCCGATGCGTCAGTGTCCCCCGATGTCCGCCTAATTGTTGAGCGCGCCCTGCTGGATCCAATTCGTCAGGAGCGTAATCAGGTTGCTCGACAGGCCTGATCCACTGGGGGGCATACGATCACCCACGATGTTGGTACCGCGCACTTTGTTCAGCAGATAGCTGGCGTCTGGATTTTCGGGAACGACAAAGACGGAACCAGAGCGAGGACTTGTGACATTTACAAGGCTCGCGTGGCTTTGCCCTACCGAGAGGTCGAGCCCGGCGTGTGGCGATGTTGCGCCATGGCAATTGACACAAGACGTGTTGAAGATTTGTTGTTGCACCATCGTGAGTGTCACGGTCTGGGGAGTTGAAGACGAATCGTCACCTGTGGAAGACGAACCGTCACCTGTGGAGGGCGCCGTAGGAGAACTGCTGCAAGCTGTCAGGAAGAACGTAATAACGACAATCGCACTGGTTCGCATCGAGACTCCTTCTGTCTTCTGGGCGTTGGGCAATCGCTATGTCCGGGGCCTGGGAGAAGCAAGGTGGGCATTGTTGAATTCGGCGTCCGGATGTGTTTCTAACGATGCAAATTGTATGCCCTGGAAGAGACGGATTTATATGCACCGGAGTGTGGTGATTGCGGGCACGCATCGTTATAGCCATGCTTGGCCAGGCGCGCGTTCGCGTGACGAGATCCAAGAACTCGTGACCAACTTCAACCGATTGGACATGCCCTGTCTGGTGGAAGCGGGCGGACTTGAGAATGAAGACGCCGGAGTGACGGAAATGTTCCGTTCTTTGTCGTCTTTTGTCACGTCTGTCGAATGTTGTCACAGTGCAGAGGCTGCGCGTCGTGGCTCGAGTTCCGGCTTGGCTTCTCCCTCTAAGACAGGCAAGAGCTGCGGCGGCACTCGGGAGGCAGGGTGAAAGAAGAACAAGCAAGGAAGATAGTGATTCGAATCGAGTCACGTGCAGGGGCGGATGCCATGCTGCGTGTTTGTTCACGGGGGGGCGCGAGAATCAAAACCGGGGAAGGCAGGCCGGCCACGAGTGTCGCAGCCGACCTGAGGAATCACATCAAGGCTGTTGGTGCTGATAGTAGTCTTCCATCGGGATCATGAGGTGGGCATACTCTGTGCCGCCAAACATCAAATACGGTGATCCGATCCGAAAGTTGGTGGTAAACGCGTCAAGTGAGCTCGGTTCTCGGGGCATCAACATCAGGTGCGGCCCCGACATGATCCAATTCGCCGGGTCCTCTGCATCGTCCCTGGTCATGACCAAGGGAGTGGAGTTGTCTTCCCCCATGTCGCCATGGAGCATCCAGAGATAGGTATCGCGAGTTAACTGGGGCGTCGTGCCCCCGACGTACGCCAGTATCCACTTCAGGCCTTCTTGATCCGCACAGATTGGCATGGCTTCTTGCGCGTTGGCCCAGCCTTCTGCCGGGTTGGCCATTCCGCGGGGATTGGCCGGCATACAGGTCCATTCGTTGGTACCGTTTCTCAAAACATTGCTTGCTGCATCGACAATGGTGGCACTCATGCCAATGAAGGTCGGTGCGGCTGTGGAATAGGCCCAGATTTGCCACTCTGCCGAGGTATGGGGCGCGGAGGGCTCCGGGGATTGTCCAGCAACATCCGATGTGATTGCGAGGCAGAAGAACAACATAAGTGCTGTGAGAGTCTTCGTGTGCATGGTGTCATCCTTGACAAGAAAGCTTGCCTGAAAACGCACAATGCCAGATGGCGACGCAGTTAGACTGGCGTCGCGTTGTGGCGAGGGCATCATCATCCTTTCCGAGATTGCTATTACTATACCGTGTTGTATGCCTCAAGCCATGGCGGAGCGCCTCGAGCGAGAAAGATATAATCGCTCCTCATGTCGTGGGTCGGGGCGTTGGAATTCTGTGGGGAGTCGGTTCGCTAAATGAGGAACGGAGCCATGCGAAGAGAGTCGAGTGCTGCCTTGTCCAATTTCACCCGAACCGCCGCGGTACTTGCGGCGTGCGTAATCGCAGTACCGGGCGGAGCACAGCCGGCCGAAGAATTCGTGCCGGTCAGTGATGCCATGCTCGAGGCACCCGATGACGAGGATTGGTTGACCTGGCGACGAACGACCGATGGTTGGGGGTATAGCCCGCTGGATCAGATTGATGCCGGGAACGTCGGTGCACTCAGGCTCGAGTGGACCCGGGCGCTGGCGCCGGGACGGATGGAAGGGACGCCGTTGGCCTACGATGGTGTGCTCTACATGCCGCAATCGTCAGATGTGATCGAGGCGATGGACGCAGTCAGTGGAGACCTGGTGTGGTCCTATCGTCGCGACCTTCCGGACGATGTCTACGAGCTGGTGGGAGGCAACGCTCGAGGCAACAGAAATATCGCGATCTACGATCGGTATATCGTCAA
>CAZPZZ010000043.1:0-1566 GCA_964591245.1 uncultured Vicinamibacteraceae bacterium
CTCAACCGGTCGAACGGCGTGCAGCAGTGGCGTCGCCCCTTGGCCGCTCGTCCGATGGCTGGGCCGCGGCGGGCGGATGACCTCCTGATGCAGGGGGGAACGGCTCAGCAGGTCAGCTTTTTCGATCCTGCGGACGGGGAACTTTACGCGCGGGTATCCCTGCTTGATGAACTGGCTTTCGAGCCATTGAGCACTCGCGATCCCGCCACGCACGCGACGCTGGTGATCACGGTGAGCGGAGGTGGACAATTACAGGCACTTGGACGAGCGACGGGGCCTGCCCGCCTGGACCCCGCGACCGCGAGTCTCTTTGCTGTGCCGCCGGATAACGACGAGGAGGCAGGCCTTGAGGGAAGCATCCCGGTGCTTCCCTGAAGGAGTGGCGGCATCCGCCGTGCATGCTCCTGTGTCGAGAGTTGGTGGGTGGAGTCGCTGTTCGAATAGCGCTTCAGTAGGAAAACACGCGGGAATGCTGAGTATACGTTTGCTGTTGATGGACCACTCCCCTGTGTCCCGGATTGGTGTTGAGGCTCGGGTCCGATGACAGGTGTCCTCACTTGGCGTCGATTCCTGGGTATCGGCTTCGGGGCGGGGGTCGGTGTGCTCGTTCTGGGAATGGTCGCCGAGCGAGCATTCGTCGGGTGGTCGGATGCTGACGCTCGGCGCCGGGCTCTGGAGCGGGTCAGTGCTCGTGTCGCGCATGTCGATACGGCGCTGACCAAGGTCGCGAGAGACCTGGCCGGCCGAAGTGAGGTCATCGCCGGGATGACCGGTGACTTACCCGCTGTTCGGCAGCTTTTTGATTTGCTTCGAGACGAGGGTGAAGGGCATGTGATTGGCGGCCTGGCCATCACCGTCTACGACGCACGTTCCGTGCCACGTGCCTGGTACGGACGTCCTGCCGAGTTACCCCGGAATCTAATTGAGACGCAGCCTGTGGGATTCGCCGAATCCGGTCCGGTTGGGCTCCGCCTTGTTCACGTGGAACCGGTGGTCGAGTTGACAATCGACCGGGAGTCTACAAGTCGTCGGCTCGGGGCGGTCGTTGTCGAGCGGGTGCTCTGGTCAGCGAACGCCGCTACTGAGGCGACCCCTGGAACCTGGGCCAAGACACCCGCGGGACGAGTGCTCGTCAGGGCGACTGGGGAACGTGATCCGGGTCTGGTGGGATCCACTCGCCAGGTTGTCGCTGGCTTGGATGGGCAAGCCCGCATTGTCGCCATCATTACGGACGACGAGATCGCACGGGTGCGGGAGCGTTGGCGTGCCACCGCGCTGGCTCTTGCGTTCATGGTGACAAGCGCCCTCACCTTAGTGGGGGGAATGGTATTGGCGGGGCGGTACACACACGCACTGAACGCGCTTGGGCTCGTGCCTGCCATGCTCATGCTCGGGGCCGGACTTCTCTGGCTTGCGGTGTCGCCCCGGCTGGCTGGGGATGGGGCGTCGTGGATGCAGGTCTATCAGTCTGTGCGCTTGGGGTGGCTCATCCGAACTCCGCTTGATCTGCTCCTTGTCGCAGTGGTTGGGATGGTTTTCGCTCTGGGGCTCGTCGGGGGGGGGTAT
>CAZPZZ010000043.1:1576-26758 GCA_964591245.1 uncultured Vicinamibacteraceae bacterium
CGCCCCCCCGTCGCCGCTCCCCCGCCCTGCCGCCCCCCCCCCCGTCCCGCCTCGGGGGCGCCGCTGGGCCCGGCTCAGAGGTGGAGCGACCAGGAATGCCCCTCTTGGCGCGCTGGCGGCTGTGGTCTTGGTTGCAATCGTACTCGCGGCGCAACAGTGGCTTCTACGAGATACCGTGGCAGGTGCCCGTGTCGAGTTATCCGTCACCGCGCTCCAACCATTCGATCTCGCGCGCACGATGATCCAGCTGGCACTGTTGTTGCTGAGCACAGCGAGCGTCTGGGTTGTTACCGCGGTGGTGATGGCGAGCCTGGCTCGGTGGTCGCCGAGTCAGCGCGGAACTTGGTTGGGGCCGATGCTGTTGTTCTCGCTCTTGCCCGCCGGGATCGTGTCGTGGGGGGGGTGGGCTCCCGCTGGCCCCGCTCTGCTGACGAGCGGATTCGGTGTCCTGCTCGCTGTTCGGTGGCGCCGCGCACGGAGCTGGTTTCGTCATAGCGATCGTCTGGCCGGCGGGTTGGCAATTTTATGTACATTTCTCTTCCCGGCGTTGCCGTTGTACCTGACATTGGTGGAGTTGACGGAAGCCGCGAAACGTGAACTCGTGGCTGCTCGTTATGCCGTCCAAGCAGCTGAGCATCCGCAAGACCTGCAGCGGCAACTGGGCCGGACGCTCGAGCAAATCGACACCATGCCTGGGCTCGGTCCACTGATTACTGGTCCCTTTGACGTGAGCGGCCCGCTCGATTCGGATCGGGCCTGCAGCATCTGGCGCCAGACTGCACTGGCGGCCTCTCGTCTGACGTCGGCTGTCGAGCTCTACGGCGCTGATGGCACCCTTCACAGTAGATTTGCACTCGATATCCCTGAGTACGCCGTCAATACATCTCAATGGGTGGCGACCGGGTGTGCGTGGGAGGTGTTTGGTGAGGTGACGCCGGTCGGTTCCGAGGAACGGCGAATGCTGCATGCGGAGCGCGCGCTGTGCGAGTCTGATGGAGCGGGGACGACACTGGGCACTGTCGTGGTGCACGTCGCACAAGTTGACTATGACTCACTGTCATTCATTGGATCGCGCAGCCCCTACGCCGATCTGTTCGTTGCGGCGGACGAGAGCCCCGTACGCGGCTCTCCTGGTCACGCCGTGGAGTTGGTGGTCTATGGCTGGGGGCGTCAACCGGCGTTCCTTTCAGGTGACACAGCCTGGACCATCGACGACCGTCTCTTTCAGCGAATCTATGCGTCGCGTACACCGTTCTGGACCCGGCTGACCAAGGGTTCACGAGAGTACGAGGTCTTTTTCACGAACAACCGAGCCGGTATCTATGCATTGGGGTATCCGGTTCATACGATATTCGACCATGTGTTGCATCTGTCGGAACTCGCGATTCTGGTCATCGAAGCGTTTGCTGGTGTCCTCGCGCTGGTGTTGTTGATCGGACTGGTCTTGCCGGGCCGTCGCAGTCAGCGAGCCTATCGGGAAATCAGGGCTCGGTTTGCTCTGCGGCTGCAACTTTGGTTCGTGGGGGTTGCCACGGTACCCATCGTCGTGGTGGCCGTTCTCAGCCAGCGATATTTTGCCGATCAGATCCGTGCCGACGTGGAAGCCGGCGCTGCCCGTACGGCGGCGGTGGCGCGGAGTGTCATTGAAGAGTCAACGGCTTCCTCTCCCTCCGTAGAGCCTCTGAACGTGTCGATCTCTGACGATGTGTTGGTCCGCATCAGTCAAGTTGTCGGACAAGATCTTAATTTGTTCAACGGGTCTCGCTTGGTCGCCACCAGTGAGCGCGACCTCTATGCTTCAGGGTTCTTGCCGACCCGGACTCCCGACCGGGTGTATCGCGCGATCGCGCTGGATCAGCTTCCCGGCTTTGTTACGGAGGATGTCATTGGAGCTCTTGGTTTCCAGCTTGCGGCGGCGCCGGTACGCGTGGGAAGTCAGGATCTGATTCTCACCGTACCGTTGGCGTCACGACAACAGGAGATAGAGAGCCAGATCGACGAACTTACCCGGCGTGTCTCGGGCTCGGCATTGTTTTTCGCCGCGGTCGTCGGGGTACTTGGATGGGCCATCGCACGAAGTATTGCGAATCCCGTGAAGCGCTTGACTCGTGCGACCAGTCGAATCGCCAGGGGTGAGTTCAGCGGGTCCGTGTCGACGCAGCATGCCGACCTCCTCGAGAAGCGGGTTGCGGCCCGTTCTGCCGATGAACTTGCGGTGCTGGAACTCGACTTCAATCGGATGGCTGTTGAATTGGACGTGCAGCGGCGAGAGCTCGAACGTACCCACCGTCTCGAAGCCTGGACGGAGATGGCACGGCAGGTAGCCCACGAGATCAAGAATCCACTGACTCCCGTACAGTTGAATGCGGAGCACTTGCTACGTGTGCATCGTGATCGCGGGGAGCCGCTGTCACCCATCTTGCAAGAGTGCGTAGATTCGATTCTGAAGCAGGTGCGAATCCTGCGTCAGATTGCGTCGGAGTTCTCGAGCTATGCGTCGTCGCCGGCGGCTGACCTCGTACCTACTCCCCTCGACGCGTTGATCCTCGAGGTGGTCGCACCGTATCGGCCAGGGCTGGTCGACCGGATCGATTTCGTCGTGGAGGTGCCCTCTTCCCTGCTCCCGCTTCATCTTGATCGGGTACTAATGCAGCGAGCGTTGACAAACATCATTGAGAACGCACTCCACGCGATGCCGGACGTCGGGAGGTTGTCGATCGGGGTGGGATCGCGGGGGGGGCACCTCGACCTTGTCATTTCTGATACTGGAGTCGGACTTGAGCCTGATGTGCTTGCTCGTATTTTTGAACCGTATTTCTCAACGCGCGTGACCGGAACTGGACTTGGGATGGCAATTGCCAAGCGGAACGTGGAGTTGAACGGCGGAAAAATCAGGGTAGACAGCGAGCCTGGGCGGGGTACGCGTGTGACGATTTCTCTTCCCAGCGAGGCCGAGACGCCGCCTACGGTTTCTACTCCCTAGTACGTTAGCCCTCCTGGGCTGTGCGCAACTCGGTCTCCCCTGATGTCGGCTTGTTGGTGGAATCGGGCGCAGTTTTACGTATACGCGTAATGACATACCCGATCGGGCCCGAGAGCAGGTAGGCGTATGCCATGAGGAAGAGTACGGCTTGGGGTTGGACCGCGATGGCGGCAATTAACGCGGCGAATTGAAGGAGGCTGACGTACGAGCGCCGGGGTTGGAGTATCAATGCGCCAAAACTTCGGAAGCGAATTCGACTCACCATCATCAATGCTGGTACGAGTACCACGGTGAGGGAGATGAGTGGGGCCTGGGGGATCGCAAATCCAGCAGGCCAGGCGAAGACGGTGGAGGCGAGTACGCCAGCCGCGGCGGGGCTGGGCATGCCCACAAAATAGTGTTTGTCCCCGCTACCTGGCTGGACATTGAAGCGAGCCAGCCGAAGTGCGGTCGTGGTCACATAGAGGAAGCCCACTGCCCACCCGAGACGCCCCAGTGGGTCCAGGGCCCAGGCGAAGACGAGTACTGCGGGGGCGACGCCAAAGGAGATGACGTCGGCGAGCGAATCGAACTCTCCCCCGAATTCACTGGCCGTGTCGGTCAGTCGTGCGATGCGGCCATCCAGGACGTCGAGTACGGTGGCCACGCCGATGAAGACCGCTGCCGTCTCGTAATCGGCGCGCATGGCGTAGACGATGCATGCATATCCACAGAAAAGGTTCCCGACCGTGAACATGCTCGGGAGCAGATAGATCCCTCGTTGGAAACGTCGAGTACGACGTTTACCCCGCAAGACCGCCAGTACCTTCGCCACTGCGATATCTCCAAGTGGGTTATGCCGACTGGGAAGATCGGCGTGGTTCAAACCGTTGCACTCGAGTCTCTGTTTCTGGGTGGTACTGTCTCATGATGATCGCATGAGCCGTGCGACGATGGTCTCCCCCCCTCGGACACGTCTCCCCTCTTCGATGAGCAGTGCGGCGTCTGGTGGAAGAAACAGATCCATGCGCGAACCAAATTTCATGATCCCGAAGCGGTCCCCTGTCTGTACCGGTGTTCCGGTCGTCACGCGGCAGACGACCCGACGAGCGAGTGCTCCAACGACCTGGCGAAACACGACGTCTTGGCCTTCGTGATCCAGCCACACCTCCGAACGCTCGTTGTGAGTCCCGGCGTCCGTTCGATATGCCGGAAAGAATTGCCCGGGTTGATAGTCGACTCGGGTGATACGACCACTGACCGGAACGCGGTTGACATGCACGTCGAGCGGCGAGAGGAAGATGCTAACTTGGTTCCAGTCACCGGGAGGGGCGATCCCTCGTTGCCCTGGGCCGACGTAAAGGACACGTCCGTCCGCTGGCGAGACCACGACGTCCGGCTCGTTCGGAGCGTGCCGCTCTGGATCGCGAAAGAAGAGTGCCACAGCGACCGGAAGAATGGTCAGGGCCAAGGCTAATGACGCTTGTCCGGCGAGGAGCAGGGTGAGTGTGGGTATGGCTGCTCCTCCAATAAACGGAAATCCGGCGCGATCAAGCGTCATAGTGTATGCCGAGTAGCCCTATTCACGCCGCCGTTACCGGGTAGGTGTGAGTGAACGCAGGAAACGGGTCGGACTTGGCGCTCAGGCATGTTGCTTGGACAGTGCGAAGCGGCAGAACTCACGTTCGTGGTGTCCGGCCGTAAGTTCGCGAGACCTGTCGTGTTCCCTCAGCGAATCCTCCGGCTGAATCTGCCATGCGGCTAGCGAATGCGTAACCTAGCACAAGGATATAGGGTATTCAACGGCTGAGGCTGGGATCGTGTTGGTCGTCACGTCGCCAATAGATGAGCGCTCCCTCGGGCGGATCGGTGTAATACCCTGGGCGCGTGGCTGCGAGGACGAAGCCCATGCTGTCGTACAGGGACCGAGCGGCGAGATTGGACTCGCGCACCTCGAGCGTGACGGAGTGGATGCCCTGTCGACGTGCGTCGGTGAGGCTCCACTGGAGCAATTGTCGCCCGATCCCGCGTTGGCGGCGGGAGGGATCTACGGCGATCGCGTGGATGTGGAGTTCATCCACGATTAATTGGCCGATGCAGTAGCCGACGATGGCGCCAGGAGGCTCGCGCGCTATGAATGCGCGTGTACGCAGCGCGGGAGCGAGGGCGGCCACAAACATAGCCTGAGTCCATGGCCTGGTGAATCCCTGTGTTCCGATCTCGTGGATGCGACGTAAATCACGCGGCAGCACCACGGGTTCGATGAGGTATGGCTTCTCGTTTTTTGGCGCCGTTCGCGCGCCAGTTCTGCGTCTGGTCGACGAACATAGAGAGGTTGGAGGGCGTGGGGTGCCGCTGCCTGGGTTTGCCACGGTTCGGTCGAGGCCATGACAGCCATCACTCCTGCGGTCAGCGGTAGGTTGTCCAAGAGCCGAGCACGAGCTCCGAGTTGTTGTTCCAGGAGCGGGCGGCAGCCAGGAACGCCGTCTCCGAGTATCCAAATTTGCCGGTCGGACAGGTAATCAGCCCAGGTGTCCAGCAGGGGGGCTGGCTGGACTGCAACGGGGCCGACGTTGGCGTGCCAGCGTTCTCCGGGGCGGTGGTCGTGATCGGTCGGCATCGTGTCGGCGTTCGCTCGCAGGACATAAAGAGCACTGAAGATTTCTCCGCGCTTGGCGTCCACCCATGGAGCAATGATGTCTGGAGGCGCGTCATCGGTGTGGGCCCGTGTGGCGGCGATGTCTGCCAGGACATCGAGTACGGAGAGCCCAACGACCCGTCGGTCGTGGGCGAACGCGAGCCCCTGCGTCGTCGCGATACCGACGCGGAGGCCGGTGAAGGAACCCGGACCCCGGGCGACGGCATAGGTGTCGATTGCCGCTGTTGTCAGGCCATGTCGCGCGAGCAGGGTTTCGATGTCTCCGGGCAGCCGCTCACCATGCGTGCGGTGCTCCTCGCCTGCCGTGGCCTCGAGTAACACGCCATCGCGGGCTAGCGCTAGGCTTCCGCGGTTTGTCGTCGTGTCGATCGCCAAAATGTACAATCTCGATTTCCTCAGTGTCTTGACTGCTGTTGCATCAGCTTTCTATACTCACCTATACATCATCGGCCGCCGCACTGGTGCCGTGTGGCACCCACCGAGCCGCGGTGTGGTCCCCCCGTCCGCGCTCGCTGAGATGTTGTTCCACATGGTCCCGGGAATGACTGCGTGCGACGGAAATTTCGACCGTAGACCAGGCCCTCAGTGTCTCCATCTTCGAAGAAATCATCAGCGGGTCGCGCTCCGACACCGGCCATGCGGCAGTATCTCGAGGCCAAGCGTCGCTATCGAGATGCGATCGTGTTCTTCCGGATGGGAGACTTTTACGAAATGTTCTATGAGGATGCCCTGAGCGCATCGAGGGCCCTCGACCTCACTCTAACATCACGTTCCAAGACGGCTGATGGTAACGCAATTCCGATGTGCGGCGTGCCCCATCACGCGGCTGATACGTACCTCACGCGTCTCGTGCAAAAAGGGTTTCGGGTCGCGATCTGCGAGCAGGTCGAGGACCCGAAGAAGGCCAAGGGGATTGTCCGTCGTGAGGTCGTGCGGGTTGTGTCTCCCGGGACGTTTACGGATGCAGCTTATCTCGATGATCGGACTCCAGCGTTTCTCATGGGGGTCGTGGCTCAGGCAGCTCAGGGTGTGCGATTGCGCGCGGACGCAGAGCAGACCGTCTATGGCATGGCGTTGCTCGATGTTTCGACAGGCACGTTCGTGGCTACGGAATATCGCGGGAATATTGGTCGCCAGGCCCTAGTGGACGACATCGCGGTGTGTCGCCCAGCCGAAGTGGTCGTGCCAGAGGACGCAGATCTGGAGGCATTGTGGCCTGCAGAGCGCATGCCCGCAATTACTCGTGTCGAGACCTGGGCTTTCGATGTCGAACGGGCCCGGGAGATTCTCTCCGAGCAGCTTGGCACGTCCGGCGTGGCGGGCTTCGGCCTTGAGGATCGGAGGGCTGCGACAGCCGCCGCGGGGGCACTTGTTCATTACCTCCGGGGGAATCATCACGGGCAACTTGCCCATGTCCGAAGTGTTGCGTTTCGGGAAACGACGGACGCGATGATTATCGACCCCGCTACCCTGCGACATCTGGAGATCGTTCGGTCGGGTGAAGGGCAGCGAGCGGGTTCGTTGCTCGACGAAATTGATTGCACGGTGACGGCTATGGGAAGCCGGTTGCTGCGCGACTGGTTGTTGCGTCCCCTGGTCAGTCTCGAGCGATTACACGATCGTCTGGACGCCGTGGAGGACCTGGCCTTTCAATCCGGCGAGCGCGGCAAGCTTCGCGAAACGTTGAAATCAGTTCACGACCTTGAGCGGCTGGTGGCGAGGGCGGCCATGGGCACGGCTGGCCCACGGGACTTAGTTGCCCTCCAGGCCTCGTTGGCTGCTGTACCCAGGGTTCGGGCTGTGCTCGGTCCGTTGAAGGCTCCGCTACTCACAAGTCTGGTCGCTGAGCTCGACGAGGTTCCGGATGTCCGTGATGCGATTGAGGGCACGCTCAGTGACTCTCCTCCCGCATTGGCCCGAGACGGTGGAGTTGTTCGAGAAGGGGTCGATGAGGCGCTTGACGAACTGCGCGCAATTAGCCGCGGAGGCAAAGAGCAGATCGCTGCCATGGAGGCTGCCGAGCGGGCCCGTACCGGAATCACTTCACTGAAGGTGCGATTTAATCGCGTATTTGGGTACTACATTGAAGTGTCCAGGCCGAATCTGCATGCCGTGCCGGAGGACTATCACCGGAAGCAGACCGTGGCAGGGGGCGAGCGTTTCATTACTCCCGCACTGAAAGAGTACGAGCAGAAGGTCCTTGGCGCTGATGAGCGCATTGCGGAACGGGAAGTTGAACTCTTTGAGGCCCTCCGCACCCGTGTGGGTCAGTCAGCGCCGGAAATTCAAGATTCAGCCCGGGCTCTGGCCAATCTCGACGTGCTTGCGTGTCTTGCGGAGACCGCGGCACTCCGCGACTATACGAAACCGCATGTGCACGCAGGAAACGAGCTGCTGATCACGGAGGGGCGGCATCCGGTTGTTGAGCGACATGTTGGCCACACGTTCGTGCCTAACGATGTCAGGCTCAATGACTCGACACACCAGGTAATCATCCTCACGGGACCAAATATGGGCGGCAAGTCGACCTACCTCAGGCAAGCGGCCCTGGTTGTTGTGCTGGCGCAGATCGGTTCGTTTGTCCCAGCGGATCGAGCAAAACTTCCCATCGTCGATCGAATATTTGCAAGGGTTGGAGCGTCGGACAACATCGCCAAGGGCCAGTCCACCTTCATGGTGGAGATGCAGGAAACAGCGAATATTTTACATACGGCAACATCGAAGAGCCTCGTACTGCTCGACGAAATTGGGCGTGGTACCGCCACCTACGACGGTTTGAGTATCGCCTGGGCGGTGGCGGAGCATCTCGCAACGGATGCTGATGCTCGACCGAAGACTCTTTTCGCCACCCACTATCACGAGTTGACGGACGTTGCAGACGCCTTGCCGGGTGTGGCGAACTATCATCTCGTCGCCCGAGAGTGGGAGGACGAAATTCACTTTCTGCGTAAGGTCGAGCCGGGGCGTTCCGATCGGAGTTATGGGGTACAGGTCGCCCGATTGGCCGGGCTTCCGATGCGAACCGTCGAGCGAGCGAAAGAGATCCTCGCTGGGCTCGAACGAGACGAATTGGAACGTGGGGGGCGTCCAACTCAAACTGGTGCGGAGGTCGCAGGACAGACCCAATTGGGACTGTTCGCCGTGCCCGCCGCTGAGGCGGCCGTGGTGGCAAGGCTGCGCGAGATCGACCCTGATCAGATGACCCCACTTTCTGCGCTTGAACTGCTCGCGGAACTGAAGCGAGACGCGGACTGACGGTATGTAGGAGGCGTCCAGATTGCCAGCGCGGATCGGCATTGTCGGAGGAGGATTCAGCGGATTGCTGAGTGCCTATCTATTGGAACGACTCGGGTCCGGCCAGCTTGAAATTGTCCTCTTTGAAGAGGCTGCCCGGATTGGGGGGCGAGTTCGGAGCGGTCGCCTCCCGCACGGTGGCGGGGGCTACGAGGCCGGCGTGGCCGAGTTTTATGACATTGCGGGCAATGCGCAGCTTCGAAATCTGATCGACCACTTGGGGCTCGAGACGCGTCCGTTGTCGGGGACACCGTATTTTTCGGTTGACGATCAGGTATTGGCGGACGAACGGGCTCTGACCCGGTGGCTGGGCCGTCGAAGTATGGAGCGGCTCCGCTGGTTTTGGGACCAGGGCACAAGGTTACGTTCTCCCGCGCAATACGCGATGGCCGGTCGAGAGCAAGATAACGCGCACCCCTGGTTGCGGCGATCGTTCGAGGACGTACTATCTGAAATCGATGATGCCCCGGCGGAATGGTTCACGGCGATGCAGTGCCATAGTGATCTCGCGACAGAACCCGCGCATACGAACGGATTGTTCGGCATGGACAATTTGCTCATCGATCATCCCGGCTACTGCTCGATGTATACCCTCACGGATGGGAATGAGGGATTGATACGGGCCCTGGCTGAACGGGTGAATGCGCGGGTGTATCACGACACTCCGGTGAAAGCGGTCCACGCGCATGAGACACGTGGTCTTGTTGTCGAAGTGGCGCGGGACGCGGTACGTGAACGCTTCGAGGTGGATGCGCTGATCGTGACCCTTCCTCCATCAGGGCTTCAAGCGATTCAGTGGTATGACGAAGAGTTGTCTGGAACGGTGGCTGGGCACGTTCGTCATCATGACCACGGGACGAGCTACTTGCGCGTGACGCTCCTGTTTCGACAACGATTTTGGCGAGACGTCTTCCCAGAAGATTATTTTGTGAGCGACGCGTTTGGTGGTGTCACCGTGTATGACCAATCGCCAGACGACGGGAGCGCCGGCTGCGGTGTGCAGAGCTGGCTGCTCGCCGGCGCAGATGCCGCGGAACAGATGTTACGCCCAGATCAAGAGGTCATCGCCGCGGTGATGGGAGCGATGCCTGCCGCGATCAGGGCGCCAGCAAACGCGTTGTTGCATGGTCGTGTGGACCGATGGACGGGTGTCGCCGGCGTCTCTGCGTTGCCAGGGGGCGTTCCTCTTCGTCCGCTCACCGAACGGCATTCCCCGGACGCCCGATGGCCGCAGTTGCAATTTGTTGGTGATTATCTCTACGACAGTACGGTGTGCGGTGCGCTTGATGCGGTGCTCTATTCGGTGTTCGCCGTAGCCGACCACTTGGGTGTTCCAGCCGGGAACGGGGCGACGGGTTTTGCCGACCTGGTTCGCGCTCCGGCGTCGTCAGCGGTTGCGAGGGCTCCCTCCGGCGCTATGGCCCCATTTTTTCTGGATCCCCACGCGGTTCCTCGATAACGGGCGTCGCGGGTTCCTGTAGGGTCAGGCAGTGCAAGGTGCCTAGGCCTAGCACGAGATCGACCGCGTGAATGCCAATCACGTTTCGATCTGGGAAGAGTTCGCCGAGTTGCCCAAGCGCGATCCGGTCGGCAGGATCATTGAAAGTGGGTACGATGACCAACCCGTTCGCGACATAAAAATTCAGGTAACTCGCGGGGAGTCGCTGGCCTCCAAACCGGAGCGGCCTTGGCATGGGAATCGGAACGACGGTCAGGCGACTGCCGTCGATGCGTGTTTCTTCGAGCCGCGCAACGTTATCTCGAAGCGGAGCATAGTTGGCGTCGGACAGGTCGGATTCCACAGCGGCGACAACAACGTTCGGGGAGACGAAGCGTGCAATGTCGTCCACATGCCCATTGGTGTCGTCACCAGCAATACCGCGACCGAGCCAGATGACGCTCGACACGCCGAGATACTCTCGCAGTGCAGTTTCAATACCGGCGCGTCCGAGACCTGGGTTGCGTGGCTGCGTGTGGGCATCAAGAAGACATTGCTCGGTGGCCAGCGCGACTCCCTCCCCGTTGAAATCGACTGCGCCACCCTCGAGGACGATTGGCCGTCGTGTGGATCGGTCCTGAGGAATCACGCGCCGGTATCCGCGTATGTCCGCAAGCCGGCTCGGCAGTTCGTTGTCAAGGGTCCAGTCGGAGTACTTCGCCCATGCATTGAACAGCCAATCGACGACCACGAGTTCCTGCGCACTGGCGGTCCCAGGCCGGTATTGCACGAACGTACCGCCAGAGTCTCGAAACCAGGAGCGGTTCGTCGGAACACGATGGGTGGTGATTCGAGCCAGATCGACACCTGCGGCCGTCAGGCGGTGTCGTGCCTGCCGTTCGGCAGTTGCGGAAGAAAATACGATCTCGACGTGTTCTGCGGTCGCAAGCTGGCGCACGATGTCGACATAGCACCACTGCACGGCTTCGAGCTTTCCCGGCCAATCCGTGGGGTTGTGCGGCCACCCGATCCAGGTAGCCCTATGTTGCGCCCATTCGGCCGGCATGACGTACTGGTGTTCGCCGGAGAGACCGGGGTGTGACGGCATGTTCTTTAGAAGAAGGACGGTCGGACGGCCCAATCACCCGCGTGTATGGCTGGGTTTGTCTGACGGCGCGTCGAGCAATCGAGCGGAGAGTCCCTGGTAGCTCTCGATGCGCCGGTCTCGGAGAAAGGGCCAGCCACGACGTTGCTCCTCGATGTGCCGAAGATCGCACGGAGCCAGAATGACGTCAGCGCGGTCAACGGGACCAGCGGCGAGCACTCGCCCGCCCGGATCGCAGGCGAACGACTGTCCCCAGAAGTCGAGTCCGCCGTCTTGCGGGCCCTCGTGCCCAACACGGTTAACGGCGGCAACAAATACCCCGTTCGCGATCGCATGCGCGCGCTGCACAGTGCGCCAGGCATCAACTTGTGCGTCCCCTTCGGCCTCGCGTTCGGCTGGATGCCACCCGATTGCCGTTGGATAGAGCAGTATCTCTGCCCCGGCGAGCGCAGACAGGCGCGCGGCTTCTGGAAACCACTGGTCCCAGCAGATCAAGGGCGCGATACGTGCAAATTGCGTGTCGAAGACTGGGTAGCCCAGGTCGCCGGGGGTAAAGTAGAACTTTTCGAAATATAGGGGATCGTCGGGGACATGAGTCTTGCGATAACGTCCGAGTAGACGGCCGTCAGCATCAAGAACTGCCACGCTATTGTGGTAGATGCCCGCTGCTCGTCGCTCAAAGATGGGGACGATCAGCGCGACGCCAAGTTCTTTGGCTATGCCGGAGAATCTGGCCGTCGTAGGCCCCGGGATCGACTCGGCCAGATCAAAGTTTTCTGTATCCTCAGCCTGGCAGAAATAGCGCGTCGCAAAGAGCTCTGGAAGACAGATGATCTGAGCGCCGCGCGTAGCGGCCTGCTTCACCAGCGTGACAGCGGTCTCAAGGTTGGCCGCCACGGGCTCGTCGCAGGACATCTGCACGAGGCCGAGCGTGACGATGCTCAAGGGGCAGCCTAGCCTTCGCTCAGAAGGACCCCGAGTTCCTGCGTGGCGTTTTCCGTGTAAATGGAGGTCGGAAATTCGTCGAGTACGCGCTGCAGAGTTGCACGGGCGTCACCAGCACGGCCGGCCGCGGCATAGGCTCTGGCGAGGCTCATCAAAACGCCATCGATGGGGAGTTCTGCCTCTCCTTCCTGGATGCTGGACTGTTCCAGAAGCGAGATTGCCTCGTCATGCGCGCCTAACAATATCTGCGTATTCGCGAGCCCGAGCGCGGCCATACGGCTGTAGACTCCCGTTCCGTCGCGAGCAATGACCTGTTCGTACTGTTCGGCAGCCTCGTCGTAGCGGTTGAGCGCGGCCAGTGTGGCTGCGGCGCGGTAGCGGGCAGTAATCCCGGCCTGGGTGCTCGGGTAGGCATCGGCGGCTTCGAGGAGTCCTGGAAGTGCTGCCGTCAACTTTGCCCCGACAGACGGATACGAGCCCGGTGGTTGCACGAACTCGGCTGGTGGTGGCGGCGGCTCCGTAACCGCGTCGTCTGCAGCGTCTAATGGGGGCGCTGGCGGTGGGGGGGCAGGCGCGGGAATTACCGGGGCATCGGCTAAGACCAGTGCCTCGGCGAGTAGTGTGCCGGCCCGGGACGCCGTTCGCTCGGTCCACCACGTGTAGCCTCCGTACGCCAGAACTGTACCAACGACCAGCGCGAGACCCAGCGCCAGGCCAGTACTCCACTCGGAGAAATAGACCTGCAACTGCGCGATCGCGATCGCCAATGGGTTTTCCTTCAGATGGTGCCGTTCACTCCGCCTCATGGAATTTATCTCGTCGTTTTTCTGTTACGTAATCAGCCTGTCAGTGACGTCAGTGTACCAGAGACTGGCACAGTGACGGGAGCGGCTGGTGGATATACGCTGGAAATGCCTTCCCTGGCCACCGAGACTCGACAGCGGCCAGCCTCCCAAGCAGAGCACGGTGAAACGAATGGCGCGCGTGCCAGGATTCGAACCTGGGGCCTACCGCTTAGGAGGCGGTCGCTCTATCCAGCTGAGCTACACGCGCGTTGAACGGTGCGTGTCAGTGTAACAGAGGGGTTCGCTGGTCGCGGGGATTCGATCTCGTTGCGCGTCCTTTAGGGGTGGCGGAAGGCCAACGACGAGCAAGGGGCCGTGGTCCTGTGGCGAGAGTGACTGTGCCTGACGACTGCCGTGTTGGCATGGTGGGTGCGGTTTGCCGTGGGACGTGGGAACCGCAGTCTCGTGTATTATCGGCGCGCGGCAGCTACCACCCGGCGGCGTTGTCTCGGGGGGGGGTGCCGATGCGTGTCCTTAGCTGCGGAGTTTCTCGATGGCTGTTTCATTTTCAGCATGTTCGCGAGGCGCTGGCTTTCTTCTCGCTCACATCGCACCCGAAGATATTGTCTGCCCAGAGGATATGGGCGAAGACGAGCGACTCCTGATGCGATCGATCAAGGAGTTCGCCGAGCAAGAGGTTTCGCCCGTTGCCGACCAGGTCGACCAGCGAAACATTGACGTCATCCGGCCGCTATTCAAGAAAGCAGCCGACTTGGGCATTTTCATGGCGGAGGTGCCAGAGGAGCACGGAGGACTTGAGCTGAACCTCCTGGCGATTGCCGGTATGAGTGAATGCCGCTCCTACTTGGGTGGGTTGTCGTCGGTGGTGTTCGCCCACCAGGGTATTGGTACTTTGCCGCTGATCAACTTCGGGACCCCGGCCCAGATCGACCAGTATCTCCACCGGTGTATGTCTGGCGACCTCATGGCGGCGTTCGCGCTCACTGAGGCAGAATCCGGTTCGGACGCGATGAACATCCGTACGACTGCCGTTCTGAATGCGGAGGGAACCCACTATATCGTCAATGGATCGAAACAGTGGATCACGAATGCTGGGTGGGCGGATCTATTCATCTTGTTTGCCAAGGTCGACGCGACGCATTTCACCGCGTTCCTTCTTGAACGGGAGACTCCCGGGTTGACGGTAGGCGGTCACGAGCGCTTGCTCGGTTTGCAGGGATCGTCGGTGTGCGCGTTGCAGTTCACGGACGTTGCGATTCCAATCGAGAACGTGCTTGGTGAGGTTGGCAAAGGGCACAAGGTTGCGCTTTGCACTCTTAATCTGGGGCGGCTGAAGATGGCCGCGAATTGCGCTGGCACGGCAAAAAAGATCCTCGCCGAGACGACAGCCTATGCCTGTGAGCGACGACAGTTCGGACAACCGATCGCTGCATTCGGGTTAATCCAGCGAAAATTGGCAGAGATGGCGGCTCGTGCCTACGGCATCGAGTCGGTCGCCTATCGAACGGCAGGCCTGGCCTACGCCGAGATCGTGGCGTCGGGCCCGGAAGAGACTGGTTCTCTTGATCGCAAGCTGGCACTGCTTACAGAGTTTTCGATGGAGTGTGCCATAGCGAAAGTGATCGGCTCTGAGACCTATCACGGCCTTGCCGACGAGGCCGTGCAGGTGTTTGGTGGGAACGGGTATAGCGAGGAGTATCCTGCCGCTCGATGGTATCGGGACTCTCGCATCAGCCGGATCTATGAAGGCACCAGCGAGATCTGCCGTTTGAGCATCGCCAAGACGCTCCTGAAGCGGTCTCATCGAGGCGAGTTGCCACTACGCGCGGCGGTGGCTGCAGTGGGAGCACCCGATTCCCACGTGTTTGACGCAAGCCTGGAATCACTAAAGCGTCAGGTCAATGGATTCAAGCAGCTGTTCCTCTTCACGCTGGGACAAATCTGGGACCGTGTCGACGACGCCCAACTTCTAGGCCCTGGCAATCAGCAGTATCTCGGCAGCCTCGCCGACATCGCGATAGAGACCTATCTTGCTGAGAGTAGCATCCTGCGTGTGTTGAAGATCCAGACTACCACTCCGGAGGCCGATATTGCGTTGCCGGCAACGCTCGCACGCCTTCTTTTTTACCGGGCGGCTGATCGTATTCGTCAGGAAGTGACTGAAGTACTCACGGCGCTCCTTGATCGTTCGGAAGCGGCCGCGGCCCTCTCGCGGGCGAATGAATGGCTCCCAGTTCCCGAGGGATTGATCGCGACACGGACCCATGCGGCCGAGATGCTCGTGGCCCGCGGTGGTCGAGTGACGTAATCGCCCATGAGCGTTCGGTCCCCGTCTCTGTCATTCCCGCCGTTGGTGTCGATCCCGGTCGTGGTCACGCTGAGACCGCCGGCCCACAATTCCTCGGTCTTCTGCCCGCGTACACCAGTACAATACGGACGAACCGTGCCCATCTCAGCGTGAGCCGAAAGAATAGCGTCCGGCCACACAGGCTTGTCTGGGCCATATTCGTGTGCGTTTGGTTGGAGGAATCATGCATCGACAGAGTGTGCTCATGGCGGCGCTGTTGGCGGCGCTGGTGTTGGTGGTAGGTATCGACGCTCGGCAGTCGGGTGACGCGTCCTATACGCCGAAGCGGGTTAACAAAGCGATCGAGCTTCTTGAGGCCGGGGAACCTGTCTACTACTTCCAGTTCCCAGGGGGAGGCTACGAGGAAGGCAAACAACTCTCGCAAACGTGGGCGGATGCTATCGGATACAACGTTGAACAGGCGCCATTTAGCACATTGCAATTCAAAGCGTTCATGCAGGGCCTCATTGACGGGGGACCGACGAAGAGCGGTCACCGCACGCCGGCTGTCATCGTCACGCTCCCTGTCGGTGGCATCGATGAAGCGACGGTGCGCGCCAATTACTGGATGGTTGAGCAAGTGCTTGCGGCGGGCGCGCATGGAATTCTCTTGGTCCATATGCGGGAGGAGGGCGCGGCCCGGGCATTCGTGCAATCGGCGCGTTACCCCCTGGCGGCCAAGACACCGGGGATTGGCGAGGGACTTCGAGGAAGTGGTGGGCAGGGGCTGGCCGCAGAAATGTGGGGCATCTCGTCCGCTGAGTATCTCCGCGTGGCCGATCCGTGGCCCCTCAATCCGGAGGGCGAGCTGCTGCTGGGCTTCAAACCGGAGGATAAGGTGGCCTTAGAGGTTATTGATCAGACGATGGCCGTGCCGGGTATTGGAATGGTGGAGTGGGGGCCGGCGGACATGATGATGTCCTTCGGCTTGATTCGCCGTCCAGGGGCAGCCTATCCCCAGGCAGTGCACGACGCCCGAGATCGCATTCTCGACGTGGCCGTTCGTAATAACGTGGTCTTCTCGGAGGTTGGTACCAACGCAGACAATGTTATCGAGCGTGTCGATGCTGGCATTCGGTTTCATTTCTCGAATGAGGACGGGGCACGTGTGGGCCGCGCGCACACTGGCCGTGTGATGCCATATTGATGACCTCGTGAATTTCGTTCTGCCCGAGTGTGTGGGTCGGTAATCCCCTGCTGACCCACACGCTCGGAGAGGTGTGGTCAATCCAGACGTTACGTCCCGACCTTACGTTCAGCCTGGGCCAGATGGGCCGCGAGCCCCATTAGACGTCGGTCCCGCCACGCCTGCCGTGCGGGAAGTTCAGTCTCTGCTACTCTGCTCCGGCACTCATCGTGGGCTTTCGCGATCGTCTCGTCCGACCACGGTTTGGCCGGTTCGGCCTGTTTGACGAATTGAAAGAAGCCCGGTGCGAGTCGCGCCGCGTAGTCGGCCAAACCGCGCGGCGCGTTGAGGTCGATGGTTTCAAAGGGACCAATGAACGCCCAGCGACGGCCAAGCCCCGCTGAGATAGTACGGTCGATGTCCTGAGCGCTCGCGTAGCCGCCTTCGAGCAGTCGAAACGCCTCCCAGAGCAAGGCCGCTTGTAGTCGGTTGGCGATGAAACCGTCCACCTCTCGTGTTAGTTGCACTGGCGTCATTCCAGCCTCATCCATCAGCGAGATTACCTGCTTTGTCGTGTCTGATGCGGTCCAGGGTGATGGACAGATCTCCACCAGTGGAATGACGTACGGGGGGTTGATGGGGTGGGCGATGAGGCATCGAGGGGCGCATGCGAGCCCTTCGGTGAAGGTGGATGCAGGGATGCCGGATGACGAGCTGCCGATGAGGGTATCGGGACCGAGCGTTTCATCGAGGCGTCGATAGAGGACACGTTTGATGTCCACATTCTCCAGGACGCTTTCCTGTACGTAGGAGGCGTCCTGGAGTGCTGTTTCGAGGGTGGCGTGAGAGGCGATACGCGCAGTGGTCTCGGACGCATCGTCGAGCAAGCCGTGGTGGACGAGTTCACTGGCGTTGGTCCCAATGCGTTCGACCGCCGCATCGAGCTGCTCTGTGTTCTGATCGTGTAGCCGGACTTGCCAGCCAGCGCGGGCGAAGACCAGCGCCCAGGCGCTACCGACGAGGCCGGACCCAACAATTGCGACATTCTTTGGCATAAAGCGCACTCCAGACTAGTGTCAGAAACCGCCGAAGACCGAGCCCACCAGGACGACGAGACAGGTCGCCGCAAATGGACCAACCAGGGCGACGACGGCAATGTCGAGATAGGACCGGCGATGGTCCAATCCGCAGATGGTGAGTAGCGTAATGACCGCGCCGTTGTGAGGTAACGTGTCGAACCCTCCACACGCCATGGATGCCACTCGATGCAAGAGGTCCGGCGAGATTCCTGCGAGTGTCGCCAGTTGCAGGTAGCTCTCCGCGAGTGCCTCGAGGGCGATGCTCAGTCCCCCCGAAGCCGAGCCGGTGATCCCGGCGAGGATATTGATGGAGACTGCTGCCGAAACGAGGGGGACCTCCGGGGCGAGTCCGAGAACGGCATCCCGGATAAGTGCGAAGGAAGAGAGCGCGGCAATCGTCGCGCCGTAGCCAACCTCCGAGGCTGTGTTGAAGATAGGCAGGAGACTCCCCATCGTGCCGGCATTAATTGATTGCACGGGGTGTTCGAGCTGATGCCGATACAGGAACAAGTGCAACAGGATGGCGACGAAGATAGAGGCGATCAGTGACCAAAGCCCCAAGACGGATTCAGGGGCAATGCTTCCAAATCGAGCCTCGGCGAGATACGAATGATTCATCTGAGGCAGGATAATCTTCGAGAGGATGAAATTGACGACAAGGACGGCCACGAGTGGCGTAAGCGCTTTGAGGAACGAGAGAAGAGAGACGTCCACGACGCTTGCTTCAGTGGTAGTGGACTTCTCGTCGCCGGCGGACGGGGGGCCGTATCCTTCGCCTTGCTGTCTGGCTTGAGAGGACCGGCGCTCGAGCCAGAGGTACCCGACCGTAAACATCACGGCCGCGCCGAGCAAGCCGAGTCCCGGTGCGGCGAACGCCGTGGTTCCGAAAAACGGCATCGGAATCGCGTTCTGGATCGCCGGTGTACCGGGTAGTGCGGTCATCGTGAATGTAAAGGAACCCAGCGCAATGGCTCCCGGGATGAGACGCTTTGGAATATCGCCCTCTCGGAAGAGCGTGACGGCAATGGGATACACGCAAAACGCTACAACGAAGAGTGAGACACCTCCGTAGGTCAGGACGCTGCAGGCCAGCACGACGGCGAGGACTCCCCGTTTCGCGCCAAGTTTGATCGCCACGAATTGTCCGATCACAGCGGCGGCACCGCTATCGCTCATGAGTTTTCCGAAAATTGCACCGAGCAGAAAGACCGGGAAATATTGCAGAAGATAACGCCCGAGTGCGGGCATGAACACCTGTGTATACGAGGCGAGTAGCGGTGTGTCGGCATGTAGGAGGCAGGCCAACAAAGCCATGAGTGGGGCCAGCACGAGGACGTTGATGCCCCGATAGGCGAAGTACATGAGTCCTGCAAGAGATAAGACGATGCCAGCAATATCCATAACCGCAACCTCAGGCCAGATTCGGTGGCCCAGCCGAATATAAAGTTACCATCTCGACCCCTTTCCTTCTTGCGCCGGGCCTGAGCACCCTTCGCGGAGGACGATCCGACGGCGACAGAAAAACGGGCGTGCTATACTCGCCGGCCGAGTGGGCCTTGGACCCATTCAGCCCCGTGGCAAAGGGAAGTGGGTGCGAATCCCACACGGTCCCGCCACTGTAAGCGGGGAGCGAATCGGCATCATGTAGGCGCCTAGGGGTGTGGCCCCGGGATGGCGCCCGCCACTGTGCTCAGGCACGGGAAGGCGTCGCCGATCCGTGACGATCCGCGAGTCAGGAAACCTGGTCATCGGGCTTGCACTGGTTACTCGTCATCATGGCGGGTTCGGCGCGTGGTTACGCCGAAAGGAGCGCATGCCTCGATTTTATTCCGTTCTTTTCTACGCATCTGCGGCTCCACCATGCTGCGGGTTGGGTTTTCCCCGGACAGCGGCCTGTCTGCATCAGCTCCATGTGGGCTGCCTTCTGAATATGTACGGTTTCCTGGTCTCGCAACGTTGTCTGTCGAGCGAAGGAGTTGAGAGCGCGTTGTCTTAGCCGTGCACGAATACCGAACCGAAGTCACTATGAAATATTTGCAGGCGGTGTGGGTCCTTGGGTGGTTGGCGTTCATGAGTCTCGTGTTGGTGCCGCGAGCCTCGGCACAAGCGGAGTGGCTGGTGCGCGGAACGGTGTCCGATGTTTCTGGAGCGACTCTTGGGGGCGCCAGGGTCGAGGCCCTGCGGGGGGCACGTGTGGTGGCGAGGACGGTCACGGGGCAAGATGGCACCTACCGGCTAGAGCTTACGGTCTTGGAGAGTCATCTCATCCAGATTCAGATGAATGGGTTTGTGACTGGTGTAGCGGTGGTAGATGCCGCCGAAGAGCGGATCAGTGATTTCCAGCTGGAGATCGCTCCCCTGAACGATTTCTTGGTCGTCACGCCTTCCCGTACCGCAGAAAGTCGGGTCGCAGTGACGGAGTCCCACTCGATCATCACGGCCGAGGATATTCGCGCGTCAGGAAGCTCTTCGCTGGCGGACATCATCCAGCAGCTTCCTGGGATGAATGTTGCAAGCACTGGACGTGCGGGGGCGCTCACGTCACTCTTCGCGAGAGGTGGAGAGTCCGACTACAACCATGTATTGATCGATGGGGTTCGGGTCAATGTGAGTGGTGGGCAATTCGATTTCAGTCGCGTGTCTGCAACCGAGATCGAACATGTGGAAGTCGTACGGGGGGCCCAGTCGGCGCTTTATGGTTCAGACGCGATCGGCTCGGTTGTCCAGATCTTCAGCCGACGTGGACATCCGGCCGAGCCGCCTCGTGTCTATGGGGCGCTTGAGACCGGAACGTTCAATACAGTGCGGAGCGACCTACGGCTACTCGGTGGTGCGCGAGAGCGGATCGACTATCAGGTCGGTGCGGCGTACCGCGGCACTGAGGGCGCGTTTGCGGACCGCCTGGAAAATCCGGATCGTTTCGATCATTCGTCCATCGATACGAGCATCGGCGCGTTTCTTGGGGATGCCGTGCGGCTTCGCGTGGCTGGACGTTATAGCAATGCCCGGGGACAGGCGGTGGGGGCGATCGCGTACGGGCCGGGTGACGACGGAACACGGGCCGACAGCGAAGATTACTCGGGACACGCGACTTTGAACCACAGCGTGAATGCATGGTTTACGCAATCCGCCACCGTGACCTATTTCCGTCACGATCGCATCTCGAACGACGAGATTGCAGACGCGCCCTACAACGTGTTCACGATCCTTGCCGGAGAACCTGGTGCACTGTTCCCGGACAGCCCCAGACTTATCGAACTGATTGACGAAAGTCGCTTCAACGCGCTTGTCGCAGATCCGTCGGTGCTTGCGGACGGCCAGTTCCTGGCGTCAACGCCGTTTGGTGTCTTCGACTTCCCTTTCATGTTTGCCTCCGAGTTTCGGAGGAACACGTTTGAGTATCAAGGAAATGTGACCTGGTCAGGCAATCAGGTCTTGAGCGTCGGCTACGAATATGAAGGGGAGAAGGATCCAATGCTTGAGCGAGATCCCAGCGCTGCTGGGTTTCAAGTGGATGATCACGCCTACTTCGCACAGCAGCAATTTGTGGTGGCCGACAACTGGTATGCAACGGCTGGAGTTCGGGTCGATGAGAATTCACGGTTCGGCACAGAAGCCAGCCCGAAGTTGTCATTTGGTGGCTATCCCGTGGCCTTCCGTGACCGCCTGGTCTCGTCCGTAAAGCTCTTCACGAATGTCGGCCGAGGGATCAAGAATCCGACGTTCTTCGAACTCTTTGGGTCTGGTTTTGTGGATGGGAATCGCAACCTGAACCCCGAAAGGGCAAGAACCTTCGATGCGGGAGCGGAGGTGACCTTCGACGCACAACGATGGCTGAGCCGCGTCACCTGGTTTGACAATTCGTACACGAGCCAGGTCGCGTTCCGGTTTTCGCCAGGTTTTGGTGGAGATGGTGTTCCTGATTACCTCAACATTGCAGGTTCACATGCCAGAGGGGTCGAATTGGAGGGCGGGTTACAGCGTCCCATCGGCGGGGTGACTGCCAACGTGTCTTATTCGTACGTTGATACGGACGTTGTGGCCACGGCGAGTACGAGCGAACAGTTTCAACCTGGTCAGCCGCTGCTGCAACGCCCAAGACATTCCGGGTACGTTGGGATCCGCTACACGCGGGGCAGGGGCGGTGTGCATCTGAATGTTCGCGTGACTGGTCGCCGTCACGATGCGGCATTTCTCGGACTTTCGCGTCATTCAGACGGCGTGCCCGTTGATATTACGGTGAATCCCGGCTACACGTTGGTGAGTGTCGGCGGGCAGTATCGCGTGCGGGACGATGTGACGCTCTTTGTACGCGCGGACAACGTCACCGATGAAATGTACCAAAGTGTACTTGGTTATCCTGGCTTACCCAGAACCTTTGTGGTCGGTGGACGATTTTCGTTGGGCCAGTAGGTCACGACGGTTCCGCATACTCGTGACTCCGGGACTATTTGCCGGCCGAGCGTTCTTCTGCGCGATGCCCGGACAGAATTCCCTCCATGCCGATGTTTCCCTCGTGACATGCATACTCAAAAATGGGATCAGGGCTGTATTCGAGAGGTACGATGATCGTCCACGGGTGAACCCATGTCTCCGGATCGTCAAAGGTGATCTCGTGCTCGAGCACGTCTGGGGCGACTCGCGTGAAGCGTTCGGTTACTCGAAGCGCAGGCGAGGTCGGTCGGTAACCCGACATGCCTTGATAGTGTGTGGTTTCGACCACGAGCGTATCGCCGTCCCAGTGACCGCGTGATACGCCATGGAGTTGCGCGATGGAGTCGGAGGGAAGAGCGCGACCGTCGAGCGGGATCACGCGTGCATCATGAATCATCTCTTGGACGATAACGACGTGGTTCTCGTTTTGTGCGATGTGGGAGTAACTGTTGTAGGCCGCCTGGAGGTTTGGCGCACCGAAGCTGACGCATCGCTCGGGTAACGGCCGGTCGGTGTATGTATCGGCGGGATGGTCCGTCGTGTAGGCTCGGCGCTCGGCCGCTAACGCATCGGCTCTCGGCGTCAGGGCGGGAAGCCGCCCATTTGATGGGTTTACCACGAGGGAGGTGCGCTCGGAGAACGTGCGGTCGGCGATCCAGAAGCCATTGTAGTTGCCCGTGGTTGGATCGTAGGACGTGGCTTGTCGCTGCTCGATAGCGGCGAGGACCAGTTGATCCCCAAACAATGCGTCCTGTCCGGCATCGGTTGCATTGGCCGCAGCGACTTTCAACTCCGCCAACTCCTCGGGAGTCAATTGCTCCTTCTCTGCCCAGGCGTCAGGTCGCTCGAACGGAATAGCACTGTTGTTGGCCCACACGCCCGAGATGTCCGGGTCGCCGTTCTGCGTGCGCGGAACTGTCCAATTCTCTGGTGCTGGAGCGGTCTGTCCGAGGGATGAGACTGGGGATAACATCATCAGTCCGACGACGCTGTACAACCCGAGATAAGGTGGTGTTCTCATTGTTTCGCCTCCAATAAAGAATTTACACGTTTCACGCGGTCACCCGCCGCCTCTGGGCCTTGTTTCACGGCAGAGCACCGTAGTGTCGCGTGAACTCGCACTCTCTGCGTGTGTTCCTCGTGTATCGAAAAGAGCCTCCCATCAGCGCGTGTGTCCAATGCACTACGGGAGTGGGATGAGCGGCAATACGACGTGAGAGGAGTGCGCCGCGTCGTGATAAATCGAGTTGTCTGCGCTCACCTGCCGTCTATGGTGGCCTAGTGACTCGCCCGTATTCGGGTTGATGTCAAACCGCGGGAAATTACTACTCGAGATATCGATTCTGATGCGGTGGCCGGCCTTGAATCGGTTCGCAGTCGGGAAAGGAGTGATCTCGAAGGTGTATACCTCGCCTGGCGTCATGAGTTCAGCGCGGCTCGGCGTGGCTCGGTATCGGCCCCGAACGATGCCGTCCGTGAGATTCATGTCGAATCCAGCTGGATAGTCCTCGCTCGGAGGATACACATCGACAAGCTTGGCGGTAAAGTCGGTGTCAACCGCTGTCGAGGCTGCGTAGAGTGTCACCGAGATCGGACCAATGATCTCGACCGGTTCTGCGAGTGGCTCGGTCTGAAATACCACGATATCGGATCGTGTGCGTAGCGGTAGGTAGGGCGACCGTGATCCGTAGAACCCGTTCTCGGATCCACCTTCCAAACTCCGAAATGGGCGCTCGCGCTGGTCGTAGGCTCCACGCTTGAGTACCCCGGAGAATGCGCCACCAATAGTTGGTACCGGATGGGCGGGATCGTAGGTGTAGGTCGTTGGGGGGACATCTGCGGCTGGTTGCTCGGTCCGTAAAGTCCCATCTGCGTGAAAATAATAGGGTGTGGGGCGGGCCTTGGCGAGTGGCCACGCGCGCGCGTCTCTCCAGTAGCCTCCGTGATAGAGGCGGCCAGCGCTATCTTTGCGTCCATCCCCGGTTCCCATGACGAAGAGGCGAATGGGCGGCCATGTATCCACATCGTTGGCGGTGCCCTTGAGGTGTCGGTCAAACCATTGGAGATGTAGTTCGCTGTGGAAGTTGGCGATCGCCGCCGAGCGCCCGAATTCGACGTCCCCGGCATAGGACCGCGTGTTCGCTCCATGGGTCCAGGGGCCGATCAGCATCTGGATGGGAGAGCGTTTAAGGCCAGACAGACCGAGATAGTTTTCGAACATGCTGCCGGCGTAGGGGTCGTACCATCCAGCGACGTGAAGCATTGGAATGTCCGCTGTTCGCCTGTAGTAGGCGCTCCAGTTCTTTCCAATGCTTGTCCAGAATCGAAAGTCAGCATCTGGAGGGTCATCGTCTCCGTGCGTCATCTGCTCCAGGACGTAGTGTTCGAACTCTGGAACGGCCGCGAGCGGGCTGAGCCCTTTGCGTAATGGCATCGCGCCGAACCAATCGCTGACGGTTTCGGTGTGGAACGTCGCCTGAACGACAGGATCGGGCCAACGCTGAAGCTGCTGAAAGGCCCAGCCGAGTTGTTGCGCGAGTTCGAATGCGCCGTGGTTGCGCACCTTGTGGGCCCACGAACGTGAGATTCCTCCTTGGTTGAGCAATAAGGCTTTGAGATGCGGAGGATTCATCTTTGCCGCGTCGGCTTGGGTATGGGCTCCGTAGGACGTGCCGAACATGCCAACGGCACCAGAACTATAGGGGAGGCGCGCGATCCATTCGACGGTGTCATATCCATCCGGAGCGTCGAAGTCGTGATACTTCGCGAACGTGCCTTCGGAGTCGTACCGTCCTCGCATGTCCTGAAGAACGACAACATAGCCACGTTCGACGAAATAGCGTGCACGGTCGACGAGGCCCCGTCCCGTTTTGCCATACGGGGTTCGCTGCAGCAGAACCGGGAATGGGGTGTCGACGGGGGTGCCGCCGTGACTTGGGCGATAGATGTCGGTGGCGAGATGTATCCCGTCTCGCATCGGGACCATG
>CAZPZZ010000043.1:26858-28649 GCA_964591245.1 uncultured Vicinamibacteraceae bacterium
TGCCGTCGCGCCGTCACATCTGGGCAGGCGTTGTTTACGGTTCGAGGCTTGCCGAGTAGGCGGCAAGATCAACGATATCCGCAATGGTGAGGTTCGCAACGGAGGTCTCCATGAGCTCAGACCATGCGCCCTTGCGAATACCTGTTTGCAGGTCATACAGCTGACGTGCGATGTAGGTCGGAGATCGGCCCGCGAGTGCGGGCACGGGACCCAGCCCTTTAAGTTGCGGGCCGTGGCAGACGGTACAGGCTTGCGACCGTCCATCGCCTCCGGTCGTGGCCAGCTCTTCGCCACGAGCAACAGCCCCGGTGGGCACGTAGGCGATGAATCCAGAGGAGTCGTCTCGGAGCTTGGTGCGGCTCAGATTCTCGGGAGTTTCCACGATCCGGGTGCCGATGGGTTCCGTCCCCCCGCCGGGAACAACCTCGTGGATCCAACCCGCAAACCGTGTCTCCGGGACGGTGTCGGTCTCGACGACTCGAACCCAGGATTTGAAGGCCATGGACGAGAAGTACTCGGCGGCGACACGTGCCTGCTCATCGTTCGCGGCTAAACCGATGCGCTCCATGAAGGAGGGTGGGCCCATTCGGGGCTCTCCTGTTTTCCTGAGACCATTACGCCAATCGGCCATCTGTTGTACCAGGTACTCGTAGGGTTGGCCGGCCAGACTGGCGTTCTCCGGTTTGCCTTGGCCGTTCGGGAGATGGCAGTACCCGCAAGCGACAACTCCATCGCCGCCGCCCCGGGCCACCAGTTGGGGCATTGGTGGATGGCCATCTGGATGCCAATCCGGGGGGCCGTTGTTAATGTTGATCTCCGAGCGGGGCATAGACACGCTGGAACCGGGAACGGTGACGATCTCGGAAGGATCCGGGGCTTCTGTGCCCTCCGGTGCGGGATCGTTGAGCACGTAGGCCCACGGGAGTACCCCATTGGCTCCTTCCGGTGTGGACTCCTGTGCGGTCGTTGACACGCTGGTTGCGCTCAGCGCGCTGGCGAGCACGATAACGAACATGTACCGGGATTTCATGGGTATCCTCTCCAGGTCACGAATGGGACGACTGCGGGCGTTACCTGCGCTCGGCCGGGCGCCCGGGCCACTGTTTCTCATCTGCGGTTCACTAGAGCCTAACGCGGCGAGGCCTAGGGTTCAAACGATGCCACGATTCTTGGCTGCTACCGTTGTATCCACTTCTGCAAACATCCACCAGACGGACTGGCGTCACACCCACCGGTAAGCCCGGCGAAGATGTTTCCGTGTTCATCTGCGGCCATACCCTCCGGTCGGGTACCTGGAATGTAATAGTCGAGCGAGCCATCTTTGGCACTCCCGATGCGGATTCCTACCTGCCAGCCAGGGTTGCGTGCAACGCGACCGCCACCTTCTGGCGCTACGGATGGTCCAGGAATGGCCGCGCCTGATTCCGAGTCGGCTACGATCAGGGTGTCATCCTCCAGAATCGTGATCCCGCTCGGGCGCCCGAAGTGCCGCCACTCGTCGATGAAATTGAGATTTTCGTCCAGGATCTGCACGCGATTGTTCGAGCGGTCGGCAACGAATAATCGGCCGGCCGAGTCGAACGCTAAGGCATGGGCTCCCATGAACTCCCCGGCTCCAGCCCCCAGTCGGCCCACACTTCGGACAAATTCCCCGGTGGGGGTAATTTCGACAAGGCGGTCTCCGTCCTGCTGTGCGGTGGAAGGTCGAGGCCAATGTCCATCGGCGATAATGATGTTTCCGTTCGGCGCGACGGCGCACGCGGTTGGGCCGATGAAGGTGTCCTCCCCTGC
>CAZPZZ010000044.1:0-28057 GCA_964591245.1 uncultured Vicinamibacteraceae bacterium
GGAGCGACGGCATATCACCGCGACCGCTGGCGATCCTATTGGCGTTGTCGCGTCTGTGCGCTGGTCTACGTGTCGCCCTCGTCGCATCCCACTCCCCAAGCAGAGAAAGCCCGCTACGATCAACATCAGAACGACCCCGGGGATAACCGGTATCGACAATTCCTGTCCCAGCTGTCCATCCCACTACTCGACCGTGTGGCACCGGGAGCTGTCGGTCTCGACTTTGGCTCGGGCCCCGGTCCGCCCCTCGGTCCCATGCTGACCGAGGCCGGCCTCAGCGTACAGCTCTATGACCCTTTCTACGCCCCCAATGCCGCCGTCTGGACACGGCGCTACGACTTCATCACCGCCAGTGAGGTGGTCGAACACCTCCACGCGCCCCGCAAAGAACTAGCCAGGCTCTTCTCGGCCCTCAAGCCTGGTGGCTACCTCGGTATCCTGACCCAATGGATTATCGACGACAACGTCTTTATCCGCTCACGGTACATACGCGATCCAACCCACGTCTGCTTTTTCAGCGCATTCACCTGTACCTGGATCGCTCGTCATTGGGCAGTCTCGCTCGAGCTCCCCGGGCGTGGCGTCTCCCTGTTCCGAACGCCTCCATAGCGATGGCTCAACTTGTTCGAGCGCATCGACTTCGCCGTTTTGCGTTTCACCGGATGACAGGGTATGCTGGGCGAGTTAGCAGATTTGATTGGATTAATGCTGTCACAGGTCCGCCATTTGCCGCCTCCTACCGAAGGATGCGTTCACCGATGTGGCCTGTTTGGCAAGAGGGAGGCACACCATCTCTTCACGAATCTTCGTCGGTAACCTCAGCTACGAAACCTCGCAAGCGGACCTCGAATCCCTCTTCGGACAAGTCGGCCCGGTCAAAGAGGTATTCCTTCCACTCGACCGCGCCACAGACAAACCCCGAGGCTTCGCTTTCGTTGAATTCGGCGATGCAGCCGCTGTCTCCGAAGCAATCGAAAAACTTGACGGCACCGAACTCAATGGCCGTAATCTCCGTGTCAGTGAAGCTCGGGATCGCGCACCGCGCCCATCAGCCCCGGGTGGCGGCTTCATGGACGACGGTCCTCCCTCGATGGACTTCGGTCGTAAACCTGCAAAACCCAAGGGAAGTCGTCGCGGCCTACGCGGCCGGAAGCGGGGCTTCTAGCGGGTCGACGCATCTGGCACCCGACGACAATCACTCGTCAGGGCCGTATTTCCCACTGACTCCGCTCCGTAACACGCTTCGGTCTCTTCGGAAATAGAGTAACGTCTCAGCACGCGTGCGGATAATGACCAGAAACGCCGTGGGTCTGCCAACGAAGTTGGCTCACCCACAGCTCACCGTACACTGGACACTTTTCTTCGCGGTCCTCGCCTGTGTCGTCGCGACAAGCCCCCTCCGCGCCACGACACTCGCCATCGTACGGACGCAGGAACAAGTCATCATCGCGGCTGATAGCTTGCTGATCTGGTACGGCGGAGACAGACGTCCTCAGCTTGCCTGCAAGGTCGATGCACACGCCGACGTCATCTTCGCGATGGCTGGCCTAGTCCGGAGTCCAGAAAACGACTTTGACGCCAATCGTCTGACTCATACCGTGCTGCGTACACCAGGCCCACTCTCCGAACGTATGCGTGTCCTGGAGCGACTGCTCCGAGACCGATTGCACGGGACGCTGACCGGTATCCGACGAAACCTTCCTGGCCTGCTTGCTGACCAATTCGAATCAGGCTTCGTCTTGAACATCACACTCGCCACCGTGCGCAACCGCATCGCCTCTCTCGAGATGCGAGATTTCTATGCCGAAACGACGCCCGGCGGCGCACTCCAGTTACGCGTCGCCCGCATGAGTTGTCCACGGGACTGCGCACAACCCGCAGAAATCTTCGGGGTGGGCGAAACCACGGCGATGATGAATTACCTGGACACACTGCCCGGCATCCCGTCCGAGCTTCCGGATTTAGCCGAGCACCTGGTCCGACTCGAAATCGCGGACCAACCGGCACTCGTCGCCCCGCCGATAGATGTCGTACGCGTGGGATCCAACGGCATCCAGTGGCTGCAGCGGAAACCCGCCTGCACTGGATCGCCATGACCTGCGCCAGAGGAACACCGCTTCACTGGTCTCCCCCAGCGCACGCCTGGGCGGGCCACATGGCCCGCCCAGCATACAGGGCCCTACGGCAATGCGAAGGCCAACGTCCGCCCTGGCGTATTGACATCGCCAGAAGCTACCAGAAGATACTGTCTCCCGTCAGCAAGATAGGTCACCGGCGGAGCAATCGACCCAGCCGGCAGTTCGGTCTCCCACACCACGTCACCGGTGGCTTTGTCATACGCGCGGAAAGTTCGACCGCCGTAGTTGGTGACGATCTCTGGCGGCATCCCCTCGGGCACACGGGCCCCGCCAGGCCGATTGGTGGACCCTTCACCAAGGAAGAGCAACGTCTTTGTCAACAGCGGCCCAGGTCGTCCGGGAACGCCGAGTTTGCCGAGATTAAGATGCTGGATGGCCGGATGGTCTCGCGGGCCATCACCATTTGCCGCCATCCACACGATTTCTCCCCGATTCATGTCGATCGCGGTGATACGACCATAAGGTGGCTTGAAGAGCGGCAACCCACGAGGGCCACCAATCCACTGACGGCTCCCCTTCACGAAAGCCAAATTTGTCCGGTCCGGATTCCCTTCGAGAACATCCGCCACAAACGGAGACGTGATCGAAGGAATGTACAGATACCCCGTCTCCGGATCGAACGCTCCGCCCTGCACATCGGCCCCACCCTGAGACCCGGGGAGTTGAATCGTGCCCCGCTTGTCGTTCGGACCGTCACCGCGCACAGACGGTGGCGTGAACATGGGCCCTATGACATACCGGTCGGTAATCGCAATCGCTTCCGCACGCAGTTCTGGCGTGAAGTCAATCAGATTTTCGATTGTCGCCCCCTGCCGGTCGAATGCCGGGGGTTTGGTCGGGAAGGGCTGTGTCAGCGCGGTCTTCTCACCCGGCGTACCCGATTGCGGGACGGGACGTTCCTCAATCGGCCACACAGGGTCACCCGTTGCACGATCAAACACGAAAACAAAGGCCTGCTTTGTCAGTTGAGCCACTGCCTTGATCTCTCGTCCGTCGACGGTGATGTCCATCAAGATCGGTGCCGCCGGAGGGTCATAGTCCCAGAGTCCGTGATGTACCGTCTGAAAATGCCAGACCCGGTCTCCAGTCGTCGCGTCAACGCAGACGATACTCTGACCATAGAGGTTGTCACCTCCGCGATGGCCTCCATACATGTCGTTGGTCGGTGACGTGACCGGCATGTAGACGTAACCGAGTTCCTCATCAGCGCTGAACAAGGACCACACCGGGGCGTGACCTGAGTATTGCCAGGAATCGTCCTCCCAGCTATCGGTCCCAAACTCCCCCGCTTGCGGGATGGTATGAAACACCCAGCGTAACTCGCCGGTCCGCACGTCGAACGCCCGAACGTCCCCGCGAATTGCTTCCTTGGTCTGAAACGTGTCCGACATCGACTGTCCCAACACGACCACATCGCGGATGACGGTCGGCGCGCCACCCCATCGGTAACGAGCCCCCTCAGCGAGTCCGATCGTCAAATGCACACGACCACCATCGCCAAAATCCTCGAAGCGCTCGCCAGTTCCTGGATGCAACGCATAGAGATATTCACCGCGCTGCGCCAGAATCCGAGACTCGGTTCCATCCGTCCAGAAGGCCACGCCACGGGTACCAGCCCCGCGCAGATCAGTCATCCCACCAAAGGGTTCCTGGGTCCAACGCGTCTCACCGGTGGTCACGTCAAATGCCTCGACCAGGCCAATCGAGTTCGGCACATAGCCCGTTCCGTCAATGATTAGCGGCGCGGCACTCGATACGTTCGAGTAACGGAGGTCTTCATCCATCGCCAGGTAGGACGGATCGACAAGGGGACGAGTCCAGGCCACTTGCAGCGAACCCACGTTGTCGGCATTGATCTGGTCTAGTGGTGAATACTTCGTGCTACCCAGATCCCCCGCAAAGCTCCCCCATTCGCCATCCGCAGCTCCCTGCTGGGCCACCGCACCAGGAGCGATGAACATCAAACTGATCACCGTCAACCGCAACATCACATGAGGACGCATCGATAGATATCCCCCTTCAAAAGTCTTCCTGTTCATTGGCCTGGATTATAGCCGGCCAGAGGTCATCCCCTCACCGGACGGACCGTCCCATCGGTCCGAACCAACCGTTTCACAATGCCGCTGTAGCTCAGCAGCGTCCGCTCACCCGCCACCAAGAGCCCGCGCACGAACGCCAGGGACCTGGTGCGTCGCACAACCTCCGCGGTCGATTCGATCAGGTCTCCGACCTCGCCCGGCGCAGTGAACTCACAGTTCAACGACACCGTCACACACCGCTCACCATTCAACCCATGAATCGCCGTGAGACACAGCGCATAATCGGCAAATGTCATGAGCATGCCACCATGGATCTGACCACCGGTGTTGGCGTGCTTCTGCTCCGCGACGAACGCGAACCGCAATTTGCCGTCCCCCTCGTCCTTGTAGCTGAGAGGCCCGACGAGATCCTCGAAGGGGTCGACGTACTCGAAGAGACGATAGCCGTCGGGAATCGTTGCCATATCACCCTAGATCGAGAACCTCCGCAGGCTGTGCCAACCAGTGGTCGGGTTGGCACGGTTCGAGACGCTCGCGGGTGAACGGCCCCCACAACGCCACGGCCATGGAAACCCCCGCCGCTTTGCCCGCCAGACAATCCGTCGGCGAATCTCCAATAAACACCGTCTCCTTTGCCGTGCTCTCCAGGCGATTCATCGCTTGAGTCACCGGCATCGGACTTGGCTTGTGCTCAACCACATCGTCGGCCGTCACAAGCACATCGAAGAAGTTCGCCAAGCCGCAGTGACGAAGACCGTGCACGGCACCGACGCGGTTCTTGCTCGTGACGATCCCCATGCCCACGCCGCGCGACTGCAATGCGGCCAGCACGTCCCGCACACCGTCGAATGGCTCCACCATTCGATCGTGGTGCTCCCGGTTGTGGGCACGATACGTATCAACCATCCGCGCCACCTCCTCATCATCGCGAGCATAGCGCGCAAGCTGAGGGCGCAGCGGGGTCCCGAACCCGGACCGCCATTCGCGATCGGGGGGCACTTGCCCTCTATGCGTCCTCATCGTATGCCGAAATGACGACATTATCAGCTCGGTGGAGTCGATCAGGGTGCCGTCAAGATCGAATAAGAACGTCGAAAGGCGGGACATCACAGCTAGCCGGGGATCGCCATTATACTCATTTGCGCGGGAACGCAGCATCGAACTTCCCGACTCCCCCCCCGGGCGATCCACCGGCGGCACCTCTTCCCCGGGCTTACTCCGCCATGCTGATCACACATCGAAAACACGTGCCCGGCCTTACCGCGCCGCCTCATCATCTAGAATGGGCCTCGGGTGACCGCCCCCGATGAGTGGCACTCATTGCGAGGCATCCTGGGTGGAGGCACCAGCAATGGACAATCCAGATATCTATCTCGACTACAACGCCAGCACTCCGGTCCTGCCCGAAATCGCCGATGCCATGCGTCCCTTTCTCTCTGATCACTTCGGAAACCCGTCGAGCACACATTGGGCGGGCGCACCAGCCAGAGTCGCCACCGAGCACGCCCGGAGCCAGATCGCCTCTCTGATCGGCTGCGCACCTGATGAGATATTACTGACGAGCGGAGGCAGCGAAGCAAACAATCATGCGATCAAGGGCACCGTCTTGAATGCGACGTCGTCGCCACACCTGATCACGACCGCCATCGAGCACCCCGCTGTACTCGAACCGTGTCGCGCCGCCGCAGAATGGGGCGCGCGGGTGACTGTAGTACCAGTCGACCAATATGGCATTGTGGACCCAGATGATATCCGACGTGCCATTACCCCACAGACCGTGCTCATCAGTGTGATGCACGCCAACAATGAAGTTGGTTCGATGCAGCCAATCACCGCCATCGCCACCCTCGCACGGGAACACGACATTCTCTGTCACACTGACGCCGCGCAGTCTGCAGGCAAGGTGCCCACCCTCGTGAAGGAGCTCGGCGTCGACCTCCTCAGTCTTGCGGGACACAAACTCTATGCTCCCAAGGGAGTGGGGGCACTCTATGTTCGTCAAGGCGTCCGGTTAACACCACTCATCCATGGCGGCGGCCATGAACGAGGGCAGCGAGCCGGCACCGAAAGCGCGCTCCTGGCCGCAGGACTCGGCGCAGCCTGTTCGCTCGCCGAACGAGACCCGTGTGCTCTCCGATTACGTGCGCTCCGTGACCGCTTCTGGCAGGGGCTCCACACGCGCCTCGGAGACCGCGTGGTGCTGAACGGCCACCCCGTCCGCCGCCTCCCGAACACCTTGAGTGTCGCCTTCCCCGGCCACCGAGGAGACGAGGTGCTCTCACAGTTGCCAGGCGTTGCCGCATCCACCGGGTCGGCATGTCATACCGGAGAAGCCAAGCTGTCCCCGGTGTTATCCGCGATGGGGGTCTCGCCAGAAGTCGGCATCGGCACCATACGCTTCAGCGTCGGCCGTGGGACAAACGATCACCAGATCGATCACGTCGTCCGTCAAATCGAGAAATATCTATGCGCCACTTCTCATTAATACTCCTACTGCCGGTTCTGACGACTGCCTGCACACCAGCTGCTCCGGAAGACCCCAGCCTTCAGCTGATCACCCGTGCCGAACGAACCCAGTTTGAACAAACCACGGGCTACGGAGAAGTCGTACAGCTCATGCAACGTGCGGCGGCACTCTCCGAACGAGTGCACTACACGACTTTCGGAACCACCGCGGAAGGACGGCCACTTCCACTGGTCATCGTCGGCGACAGCGTCGACGCGCAACCCGCAACCGTCACTTCAGGGGAACGTACCCGCGTCTGGCTACAGGCCACCATCCACGGAGGGGAAGTCTCTGGCAAAGAAGCCCTGTTGATGCTGCTCCGTGAGCTCGTGGCCGGAGCGCACCTGCAGTGGGACAGGAGTCTGACACTGCTGATTGCCCCCATCTACAACGCAGATGGTAACGACCGGATGGCCGTCGACAACCGTCCCTATCAACTTGGGCCCATCGAGGGAATGGGTCAGCGTAACAACGCACAAGGTCTGGACTTGAATCGAGACCACATGAAGCTTGAATCCGCCGAAGCCAGGGCTCTGACCCGAGCGTATCAGGCCTATGACCCCCACGCGGTCGTCGACCTCCACACCACCAACGGCACCGAACACGCCTACCACCTGACCTACTCACCCCCACTTCACCCGAATACACACCCGGACATCGATCGGTTCTTGCGCCAGGAGTGGCTCCCGGCCGTCACCGCCAACCTCCAGCGTACCGGAGCATGGAACCTGTACTACTATGGGAATATCCCGCGCGACCCCGATGCAGAGATAAGCTGGCAGACCTTCGATCATCGGCCGCGCTTCAACAACAACTACCTCGGACTACGAGGGCGGCTGGCCATCATCAGCGAAGCCTACGCCTATCTGTCATTCGCCGACCGCGTCTCCGTCACCCGTCAGTTCGTGGAAGCTCTCCTGAACTTTGCAGCCGAACACGCCTCGACCATCGCCACCCTGGCCACGACAGTGGATCAGTCTCATGTGATCGGCACCCGACTCGTCACCCGCGCACGTCCACAGCGCTCTGACACCCCCGTCTCGATTCTCCTCGGGGAGACCGAAGAGCTACAGCACCCGATCACCGGTTTGCCGCTACGACGTCGACTCGACGTTGTCCGTCCCACACCGATGCATGAATACGGTACGTTCGTGGCGGCACCGGGCGGCGCCGAAGTCGTGCCGGCACAGTATTACGTCCCCGCCGGACTCACGACGGTGGTCGATCTGCTTGCCGCACACGGAATCGAGGGATCCGCCCTCACTGACGACCTCGTGATAAACGCGGAAGCGTTCGCGATCTCAGACACGTCGCAAGACACCCGGTTGATTGAAGGCCACCTCGAGCGGCGGATCGAAGGTTCCTGGCAGCCTGGAGAACACCGCATCGAGGCCGGCACACTGATCATCCCAATGTCTCAACCGCTGCGCCGGCTCGCATTCGCCCTGCTCGAGCCGCGCTCAGACGACGGCATCGTGAACTGGAACCTTGTCGACGACGACATAGAATCGAACGGCCTGTATCCAATTCTACGCACCCACGCGGGGCCAGAATAGGAACGACCTCACCCGATCGGGAAGGTAGAGATCAGCGCGAGACCGCCAACGTAGACCGCATAGAGACTGAGCAAGACGATCCCGGTCCCCCGGTAGATACGTCCCGAACGCACAGACAGCCCGATGGTCGCGGCGATGAACACTCCGAGCCATCCGTAGGAGTAGAGCTGCGTGAACCGATCAATTAACAGCGGCGTAATCACTCCGGACAGGCCAACGATCATGTACAGGTTGAGAACATTCGCTCCGATGATATTTCCGAGCGAGAGATCCGGTACTCCCTTGCGCGCAGCGGACACCCCTGTCACCAACTCGGGAAGCGAGGTCCCGATGGCCACGACCGACAACCCAATGATGGCTGAAGGCACACCGAAGGCGACGGCCAACGATTGCCCTGAATCAACAAGTAATTGACTCCCGACGAGAATGAACGCGGCCCCCAGAGCAAACCACCCAATTGCCGGGCCGAGACTACTCACGTCGGTCACAATGTCCGTCTCAGATTGCGTGCGCGCTCGCCGAATCCCGAGAAAATCCCAACAAAGATAGGCGAGCGACAACAACACCAGCAGACCCGCGAGTTCTGGTACAAGCGTGCCATTCCAGGTAAACGCCACCACAAGAACTGCCGCGGACACCATCCAGGCAGACCGTCGGAGGAAATCCGCCCGTTTCACGTCGACCGGGGTCAGGAGACACACCGTTCCCACGATGAGTCCCATGTTGCAGATACACGACCCCAGTGCGTTTCCGAGCGCAATCCCAGGGTTGTCCTGAGCACTGGCAAGGGTTGACACCGCAAGCTCCGGAATCGTCGTCGCAACGCTCACGAGGGTTCCCCCGATCACAAATCGAGGAATCCGCAGGACCCGACCTATGTAGATGCTGGAGTCAACAAAGAGGTCGCCCCCCTTTGCGACAAGGCCCAACCCGAGCGCGATGAATACAAGATCAATTAACAACTTGGTCCGATCACCACATCAGCGCAAACCGCAACCCGGCACTTCCGCAGCTGCGTAAGTCAACCGCGGCCGACTGATGGACACATAAAACACGGGATGAACGAGAGCGCTCTAGAGCGATCCCGACAACAAGGCGTGGTCCCACGCCCGATTCGACGACGCCCATAAGGAAACAACAACGCCATCTCTAGCGTGAAACTCAGGAAGGAACCCAACATCGCCTCTGGCCAACATCAGGCGATATTTCCTGTAACGTGAATAGTCAATACGCACTTACGTCCACTCCGAAAAAATCCACCGAGCACACCAACACTGTCTCTTCCAGAGAACGGAGAGACGAAAACTCCAACAAGACACCTTCGAACAGACACCCGCGTGGCAGCGTTACCAAGTCAGTGACCGACGCACCGATCGTGATGAAGTCAGGTCTGAGGCCGTTGAGCGGAAACATCGGGCGCGCCGTACATCCATGAAGACAGTGCCTAGAACGGCCCATTATATGTGCAACTGCCTCCGGCAGTATCCATTACCCGGCGGTTCTCCTCGGCACCTCCTGATCAGACCCCCAAAACCAGCACAGCAGCACCGCTGGCTGCGACAGTGAGCCCCGCCAAGAGATCGACCTGGCGTTCGAGTCCGCCCAGCCGGGCCCGGCTCAGCCCGAAATGTCCCACGAGTACCGTCACCAACATGGTGCCAACTGTGAACGCGCCAAATACCATAACCACACCGATCAGGAGACCCCAGGATTGTTCGAGCGCCGGAACCATCATCAAGGGAATCAAGGCTTCACATGGACCAAAAGCAAAGATGAGGAAGAGTACCCACGGGGTCATCCCACGCCCTTCCTCATGGACATGCAGATGTCCACCGCGGTGGTCGTGCGGGTGACTGTGAACGGTACCATCGGAATGACTGTGCACATGATCATGGCGATGACGGCGCAACCCACGCCACGCCGCCCACGCAGCGTAGGCCAGGCCAAAGCCGATCATCAGGGCGGCCGCGAGCTGACCCCGCCCTTCTTCAATCCACGCCAGTCGATCAAGCGCCACACCGAACGCCACTCCGAACAACCCGATGAACACCGAAGACGCTACATGGACCAGGCCACACGCGCCAGTGACGAGTAATGTCCGACGTAACGCCCACCCGCGAGCTCGGCCCAATACGATGAACGGAATCGAGTGATCCACGCCGATCAACGTGTGGAGTGCCGCCAGTGACGCGGCGGTTCCGAGCAACAACGACATCGTAGAGTCCGGCATAATACCCGTTGGGGGAGCGAATGACCTACTCGGAAACCGGCCAGGATAGCCAACCAGTGTTCATGTAATTCTATGCTGACTCTGGAGGAAAAGATCGCGGGCCTTCACCAGCTGCTCCAGGCGCTGGACCGGGTCGTGGTCTGCTTCTCCGGCGGTGTGGACTCTGGCTACCTTCTCGCCGCAGCCGTCAAAACCCTTGAAGACCGAGCCATTGGCTTAACGGCGATCTCTCCCAGCCTCGCGCCGGAAGAACGAAACACCGCGGTCGACGTCGCACAACAGATTGGCGCACGACACGTGGTCATTGCAACCGATGAGCTCGACGACGCCAGATACACGAAAAACCCAGTGAATCGCTGCTATTTCTGCAAGACGGAAGTGTATTCCAGGGCCATCGCCGAAGCGCGGAAGCTGGGGTCTGCACAGGTCCTGGACGGTTTTAATTCCGACGATCGCGGTGACCATCGACCAGGGCGGCAAGCTGCCAGAGAACTGGGTGTCCGCTCGCCACTTGACGAGTTGGACTTCACCAAGATGGATATCCGAACGGCCGCCAGACGCCTTGGGCTTCCCATCTGGAACAAACCGGCACTGGCCTGTCTCTCAAGCCGTTTCCCCTACGGCGTCTCCATCACCCCCGAACGGCTGAAACGCGTCGCGCGCTGCGAGGCTGTACTGCGAGCCCTCAACTTCACCGTGTGCCGGGTCAGATTTCACGGGACAATGGCCAGAATCGAGGTAAAACCTACCGAAAATGCTCGGCTGCAGACTCCCGACATCTGGCTCCACGTGCGTCACCAATTTCAGCTCGCCGGCTTCGACACCGTCACGATCGACCCTCGTGGCTATCGCCCCGGCTCGTTAAATGAGCGCCTTCTACCGGCCCACGGCGAGACGGTGACCGTGCCGCCCGTGAGCGACCAGACTTAACGAAACATCTCATCAACCGGCACGATGCGCGTACGGGCGCCATTGATATTCAACTGGTAAGCGCGGATCTCCTCGTCCTCGGCCAGGATGTCGTCCCCCACGTCGGTGTTGTACGTCACCGTCGAGGGTTCGCCTGACCCGAGATGTTCAAGAAACGCCCGTGCATCGCGCGTCACAATCGCCACAGCAAGATCGTCACCCTGCAGATAGCGCCGGATGGCAGCGTTGACGTCCTCGACCGTCATCGTCTCGAGCCGTGTCCGGATCTCATCGATGAAAAAGTCGGTCCCGTAGAACTCCGAATCGAGGGCATAGCCCAGCCGCCGGCTACTCGTCTGCACGTACAACTTCGAGTAATTCACCAAGTAGTCCCGGGTCGCCTCGAACTCCTCTTGTGTGAGCCCCTCCTCGGCAAGGCGAACGAGCTCCCGAAGCGCCTGGCGCAGGGCGAACGCGGCGTTGTGATGGGGTACCGGTCGAATCCACAGACTAACGAACTGCTGTCGACGTGGAACATTCGGCACTGGGAACGTCGACCCGCCGTCCTGCACGAAGCTCTCGATGTAGGAGTAGTCGCCGTAATTGAGTCCCCGTAACCCGCGCATCTGATTCATCAACCGACCATTGAAGGTCCGGTGCTCGCCCAGGTACGAGTTGGCGACCATGAGCGGATAAAAGTCGTCATCAGCACGCGTGATATCGAGCGGATACCCGATAGAAATTGCCGTTGCGATAGCGTCCTTCTCGACGAGTAATAACTCAAGTCCTTCAAGCTCCCGCGGGGCAGGCAGGTCAAGGTTCGTACCTGCGGCACCAGCTGGCAGCGCAGCCGTCAGATCCTCTTTCACTCGAACAAGCAACCCGTCGGGGTAGCCCCCGGCAACTCCCACCCGCACGTTCGCCTGCGTGTATTTCGAGGCATGGAACGCACGAACGTCATCGAGCGCGATCGACGCCAGTCCGCCTTCCGTCCCCATCTCGGTTGCCTCGTAGGGGTGCCCCTCGTACAACAGCACGTTCAGTGCCTGCTTGCCGAGTTCCTCGTCGTCGTTTCCACGCAGCGTCGCCACAATGGCATTCGTCAAGTAATCACGATTCCGCGTAAAGTCCGCTTCCTCGAACCGCGGGGCAACCACCAGGTCGCGCAGGATCTGATAGAACGGTTCCACGTGGTCGCGATGCACCTCCCCGATGACTGTCGTGACCTCCTTGTCATACTGAACCCCAATAGACGCCGCCCAGGGATACAACGTGCTTGTGACCTCCTCATAGGTCATTGACGCTGTCCCGCCTCGACCGATCATCAGGGCAGTCAAGGCGTTGAGACCATGCTGACCGGCCGGGTCGTCCGCCGACCCCGTATCAAACATGAACCGAAACGTGATCAGCGGAGAATTCGGCGTCTGCAGCCCAACCCCCGCTATCGGTTGAGCCGTCGCATCACTCCGCCACCCGACGACGAACCCGATCACACACGCGACGATCACGCTTCTTCGAACCATCGCCTTCATCACTCCGCCTCCTGGGTCAGCAGTACGACCGTTCGATTCATGTCGGCAAAATACTCGGTGGCTACCCGCTGAATATCATCGACCGTCACGGCGTCGTACAGGGCGTAGACGCGATTGACCGTGTGAGGGTCCCCCGTGAGCTGCAAATAATGCGCCAGCGTCTCGGCAACATTGCCGGGACTATCGAGGCCACGGGCAAAGTTGTAGCGCATGGCAGACTTGGTATCCGCCAGTACCGATTCATCGACAGGCTCTGTCTTCAATCTTGAGATTTCGGCCAAGATCGCGTCACGGACGTGGTCGATCTGGTCAGGCTGCGTAATCCTGGTAATGATTTCGAAAAGTGGTGGATCTCGATGATCGACCGCCCCACCAGACAGAATGTCGACAACCTGTTCGCGGAGATACAGCTGCTGGAACAATGGTCCCGTCTGCGAGAAAAGAAGCTGCGACAAGACGTCCAAGGTTGGCATGTCAATCACTTCATCAGAAAACCGAGGCGCATGGTAGCCGAGCATCAGCAGCGGAAGCGTGGCGTTCGGCCAGGTGATCTCGGTCACGCGTTCTTCCGTCTGCGGCGGCTCCTCTGGAATGTCTGGCATGAAATCGCCAGACTCCCAGGCTCCGTAATACCGAGTGGCCAGCCGCTCCAACTCGACCTGGTCGAAGTCTCCGACCACCACGATGAAACAATTCTCTGGGCGATAGTACCGGTTGTAGAACTGAACGCTGTAATCGTAGTGATCGGGCATCGCTTGAATGTCTTCAAGCAACCCGATCGTCGTGTGTTTGTAGGGATGGCGGACAAACGCCAAGTCGTGCAAGGTCTCCCGCAGAAGCGATACGGGATTGGAAAAATTCAGATTGTATTCGCCAAGAATCGCTCCCGCTTCGGTACGATAATCCTCCAACGAGTAATCAAGATTCAGAAAGCGATCGGCCTCAAGCGTCATGATCGTTTCCAGAGCCTCAGCGCTGGCGACGGTATGGTAGGCAGTCCAGTCGTCGGTTGTGAACGCGTTCGAGTCTGCGCCCAACCGCTTGATGACGTCGTTATACGCGTCTGTTGGAAACTGCTCCGTCCCGCGAAACATCATGTGCTCGAAAAAATGAGCGTAGCCAGAGAATCCCGACTCGACCTCATTGCGAGACCCCGTGCGTACCACGGTGTAGTACGCCACGATCCCGGGGCTGTCATAGTCCACCCCCACTACCTTCAAACCGTTGTCCAGTTCAAATACGGTCATGGGAAATGGAAACACGTCATCGGGTTCCTGCGCAGCCACGGCCCCTGCAGCCAGGCTGAACGCCAACATGAGCGCCCACCCGCCTATTCGACGCCAGAATCGGTTCATCAGCACTCCTCCTTCTCTTGCCTATTGTGCATGCACATCCAGCCTGCGCGAGGCGTTCATCCGTGTCCAATCGTAGATCGGCTCTCTACTTCCTGACAGCGCAGGAACTATTCCCGCCACCTGCGTGAAGTCCCTGAAGCGTACGACCGAACCAGACACCCCGTTCCAGGTCGATCCAAATGTCACCGGATCGTACCAGGGAAAACGACCTCCCCTCGTCGCCGGGTCAACAATCACCGTCCCCCGCGCGACAAGAACTCGCCATAGAATTGGTAGTTGAAAGACATCGCCGATACATATCGTCGGGTCCACTCGCACCGTCTGAGACCAAGGCCCGGGTCACGTGCCGGTTACGTTACGGTTCGTCACCTTGGCCCAAAACTTCTTTTGCGACCATGCTTCAGCGTATCTATCGCCGTATTGGTTCCTGGCTCCTTGTGACTGCGGTCGTCGGCCACGCCGGTCTTCCGCTATCCGCCCAACCCCCCGACTTCAACCGGGCTCGTGACCGGGCTATCCGCATGCTCCAAGCGCTCGTACGAGTGGACACCACCAACCCACCTGGTTCCGAGACAGACGTCGCGACCATCGTGAAGGACGTACTCGACGAAGCAGGCATTCCCGCTTTCATCCGTGCCCGTCACCCAACCCGGGGCAATCTCGTCGCCCGCCTTCGCGGCGACGGTTCACAACGACCGATTCTCTTGATGGCCCACACCGATGTGGTGGGTGTAGAACGTGACAACTGGACAGTCGACCCGTTCGGCGGTGTCATCCGCGAGGGCCACCTTTATGGGCGCGGCGCATCGGACAACAAGGGGCAACTCGCCGCAATGGTCCAAGTGTTGTTGCTGCTACAACGTTCCGGCCTCGAGTTGACCCGCGACGTGATCTTGCTCGCCGAAGCCGGCGAAGAAGGCACAACTGAGGTCGGGATCGACTTCATGATTGAATCGCATTTTGACGACATTGATGCGGAATTCGCCCTGAATGAGGGAGGGCACATGACCGCATCAGAGGCTGGAATCGCAACGGTGTCAATTGCGACCACAGAGAAGGTGCCGTGGCGGGGGATCCGGTTGATCGCACGTGGCAGAGGAGGTCATGGAGCCCTTCCTCGACTCGACAACCCCATCGTCCGGCTTGCCCGGGCCGTCGCCGCGGTCGGCGCATACCAACCACCGATGCGGCTCAACGAAACCACCCGAGTCTATCTAGATCGCCTTGCCACCATCAGTCCAACCGACGTCGCCTTCCAGATCCGCAACCTGGAAACTCCACGCCTGACCGACCTCATCCAGCAGCAGTGGCGCGAGTCGAACATCGGTCTCAGCTCGATGCTTCGCACCACCATCTCTCCGAACATCATCAGCGGGGGGACCCAACGGAACGTGATTCCAGTCTCTGCGGAGGCGGAACTCGACGTACGAGCGCTTCCCGACGAATCACTGAACACCTTCCTGGACACGCTACGAGCCGTCATCGACGACCCCAGAATCAGCGTGACCGGCCCAACGAGCATGCGGCCCGCGACGCGCCCATCGCCGCTGACGAGTGCGCTCTTTCACGCACTGGAGGACGTACAGGAGAACATGTTTCCGCAGGCCATCACCCTCCCGACGATGCTGGCTGCCGCCACCGACTCCGCTCAACTCCGAGCCAGCGGGATTCAGACGTATGGGGTGGGCATGGTACAGGACGAACAGAGCGGTATACATGGATCGGACGAGCGGGTCTCAATCGACGCCCTCGGGCAGTTCATCGAATATCTGTATCGAGTCGTCGTTTCTGTCGCGGGGCCGCCTCAATGAATGACCTGATCCTCGGCCGTCTCCTCCAGGAAGTCGTCAATGGGCTCAAGGTGTGGAATTTCAAGGGCCCGGACCGACCGAATCGCCAACTCCAACGCCTCGTCCACCGTGCAGGATGCGGCCTCGTTGCGTAGTCGTAAACGCGTCTGTCTGAGCTGGCGGAGCACCTGTGCCCGATCAAATCGCTGGCCTTCACAATGCTCACAGAACCCCATACCGTACGTCCTTTCCTCTTCGCCCCATCGCGCCAGACTACTTTCAGGATGACAGATCCAGGCCCCGATCACCAGCCTCCTGCGTGCTCCAATCCATCACGCTGGATTCCTAAAAGAGGACACAACTGCCCTCTCGAGCAGACAAATATCACCAGAAATGTTCACGCGGCCCCTTTTTCTCCCAGTTTTCGCCTATCCTGTTTGGCATGGGTCATGCTTTCTACTGGGGCGTCCGCGCCATCTGCGGAAGTGAGGAATCTGCCATGACACGTCTCGCACGTCTATCCGTCACCATCCTCCTAGCTGCCTCGTGGTCCATGCCGGCTGCCGCCGAAACTCAAGCGCGTGCGCGGAGACGCAGTCCCGGCACGTCCCAGGCACAGCGCGCCCCTCAGCGGTCAGCGCCAGCCCGCGCCGGCACACCTCGTCGCGCGGTACCCAGGCGGCGAGGTTCAGCGCCGCAATCCGCCGGTCGCGGCAACCGGCGTTCGGCAGGGCGGTCAACCCCGTCACGGGGAGGGCGGGCCATCGCCGGTCAGGCGCAGGCCGTCCGAGAGCGAGCCGGGCGCTCACGCACGGACCGAGCACCACAACGTGCCGGATCTGGCCGCGGTCGCGTCGCTCCAAGTAGATCTCGGAGACGGCAGGCCGGAACGCGTAGCCGAACAGGCGCTGTCATTTCCCGCGGGGCGACCCAGGCCCAGCAAGGACTGGGACGGACGCGCGTGCGTTCCGGTACGGCCGGTCGGACACGGAGGGGCCGGACCGGCGTCATCACTCGGGGACGCGGCAACGGCCCGAGCATGGCCGCCGGCCGCCGCTACCGCGGCGATAACGTCGTGGGCCGAGCAGTGCGGCGCGCGCCACTGACCTCTCGGCCGATTGTGGTGAACAATTACAACTACGGCCGGCGCGGCTACAACCGGCCCCGTGGGGTGTACAGCTACAGGCCCTACTATGGGCGCCACCGATATGGGGTACCCCGTCTCTACGGAAACTACTTCTACTTTCCGGGGTACAGCACATTCAACATCGGTGTCGGCATGGGCACAGGCTACGCCTACACACCCTACTGGGACGGCTACTATGGCCACAGCTACGGCTACACCCCCTATGCCTATTCGGACTACACACGTGACTATTACACGGGGAGCTTACGCCTCAAGGTCAAACCTCGATTCGCCGAGGTATTGGTGGATGGCTACTACGTCGGCCTGGTGAACGACTTCGACGGCATCTTCCAACGCCTGCGCCTGGAAGAAGGCCCTCACCAAATCGAGATCAACGAACCAGGATTCGAGCCCCTCTCCTTCGAGGTTCTCATCCTCCCAGGCGAGACGATCACCTACGAAGGGCAACTTCTTCGGTTACCGTAGACCTCAACGTCGGCGGCCCCGCAGGAGCGGGGTCGCACGGCTACGCCTCTGGTCTGGTATGACCACAGCTCCAGCACTCCGTGAACTGCGTCTCGACCACTTCTCCACAGGAGCAGCTCCAAGTCTCAGCGGGCTCTGGCGAGGAGGCGCCACGTGAACTGTAGTCAGCCGCCATCTCCCGGGCACGGGGTAGCCGCTCATCGTCGAGAACCCAGACGGATGGCCGGACCTCCATCCGGAACAGGTGTCCACCTTGCAACGGCAACATGTCATCCCCCCGGATAACCGCCGCTATACCCTCCTGTTCAAGCAGCTCCTTGAACAGGTGTGCATCAACAGCATTGGCAACCACGAGGAGCTTGATCAGTGAGGACACGGCTCGTCTTCCGGTTCAAGTCAGGATGCGATCAACATCCAACTCATAGTACCTGACAGATCAGACGCACTTAAGTCATGCCAGTCTGGCGCGAGGCACCGCACCGTGTACGTTGTCATCGAGACGATCGCCGGGACAAGGTCTCAGGCTCAGCAAGAGAGACACTGCATTCTCCTGGTGGACATCATCGGACAGTCGCCTCGCTCGTCCACCGAACGTCTCGCGGGACATCGCGCACCTGTTTGAGACGATGGGGTTCGCGTGATACGTTTCTTCGCTCTAGTAGCCATGTATTCCGTCCACAGCAGCCCCTTCGACCCTACGTGGCACTGTACTCTGTAACGTTGCGTCAAGCGGAGGATACCGTGCATCACACGCGCCAAGGCTCCATCCAGCAATCCCGGTCGGAACCAACACGCCGATGGGCTGGAGCGCCAGGACCCGTCATTGAGAGCGCCGCTGGCTCACGCTGGGGCCATCGCTGCATCCTGCTCATCGCGATCCTCACGACCACCTGGCTGAGCCCGCCCCCGGTCGCCGCTCAGTCAAACGTGGGTCGCCACATGATCAGCACGATCGCACCAACGACCCTCCGCGCCTGGGATGTCACCATCGCCGGTCAGCTACGCTCCGGAGACCTTCGCATCTATCGAAGCACCGCCAACCGCTTTCTCTCGAATCAACACAGCGAACGACTCGCCCAGTACCACCGGAATATCCCCGTCTATGGGGCGGATCTGCTCCGGCAAACCCGCGGCGGTATCACGACAGCCGTATTCGGCACGCTCTTCACCAACATCGACATCGACACGATGGCAGGACTCTCGCCGGAAACGGCGCGGGCGACATTTGAGAATCTCGGTGGTTCATTGATCGACACACCGACACTCTGGATCCTTCCCACCTCAGACAGTAGCTACGCCTTGACCTACCGGGGCACACTTTCCAATTTTCGGACGCTCTTCATCGACGCCCATAGCGGGAAGGTCCTCTTCGAGTACAGCGCCCTCCGTGAACAGACTATTGGACACGGAACGGGACAACTCGGCGACAAACGCAAGATTTCAACAGACAGTTCGACTGGGACGTACCGTGCCCGCGATAGGGCACGACCGGCCGAGTTGCGCACGCTTGACATGAATTTCGACGCTGACCGATTCATGACCCGAGCCAACGGTCTCTTTCGCGGTGACGCGCCCACTGCCGATCAGGATCTGGCGGTCGACACGGATAACGACTGGAGCGACGGCGCGGTCGTCGACACGCACACAGCCATGGGATGGACCGTCGACTACCTCTACACACACCATGATTGGAACGGGATCGATGGGCAGAACGGCGCGATCGACGCTTTCGTCCACCCACTCAACGCCACCGACATTGTCGACCAATTCCAACAATGTGCTCCCGACGACTCCTCGGACGAGTGCGAGCTTCTGGAATTCCTCAGGTCCTTGGTCGATAACGCCGCCTACGTCTCACCAGGCAACTCGAATTCCACTGGATTCATGATCTTTGGCGAACCGTTCTTTCTGGACCGCCCGCTCACCGCGGTCGACGTTGTCGCCCACGAAATGGCGCACGGCGTCACGTTCTTTACCGCGCGCCTCGGAGACACGGGGCCTCCCAACGAGCCAGGAGCACTCAATGAAGCGTTTTCTGATGTCATCGGCACCGCAGTCGAGTTCTATGTCCAGCCGCCCGGCGATGACGAATTGAACGCGGACTACCTGCTCGGCGAAGACATCGGACTCGTGGTGCGGTCCCTCAGCAACCCGGGGGAAATAATCGCCCCACGGCTCGGTCCCTATCCCGACCACTTCTCTAAGCTGTATCGTGGTTCTCTAAACAGGGGCGGCATACACTTCAATGCGACCATCCTCGGGCATGCGTACTATCTGGCGATCGAAGGAGGGCGCAACCGCACGTCCGGCCGATCTGTGACCGGTGTCGGATCCGCAAATCGAGGACAAATCGAACGAGTTTTTTTTAATGCCTGGGAGCACTTGCTACCCAGATTTGCGAATTTTCGGGTCGCAGCCGACTGCCTCATCCAATCATCCATTGATCTATTCGGCGCCAGCCACGCGGCGACCGTGGCTCTGGCCGAGGCCCTCGATGCCGTAGGAATTCGCGACGCTCAGACCTGTCACGATGCCGGAGACTGTCGATAAAATGCTGCAGCCCACGAATTACGCGATCTTCCGCCCGCTACAAGCTCCCAGACATTCCACCCTAGGGTGGCTCGGCACGCTTGTCGCGATGCTGTGTGCTGGAACCGTCTCCGCCCAACCCTCGTCGGCACCACGCATTTTTCTCAGCGTAAACGCTGGCACCCAGATGACGTCAACCTCTTTCGTCGACAACGTTGTCTTCACGGAATTTCTGGAACAAGCAAATTTTGATGCCAGCTACGCGATTGCCTCAAGCATGAGCTTCGATATCGGAGGGGGGATTCGAACAGCGTCCAATCTCGGAGTGGGAATCAGTGTGAGCCGCTTCACGATCCACGATGCAGCCACGATCGATGGGAGTATCCCGCACCCGTTCTACTATCAACGCATGCGGACCATCGAGGGGCGTTCGGACAATCTGACCCGAGACGAAATCGCAACACACCTGAGCGCCCAGTGGTTCAGGCCTCTTTCCGAATCCCTCCAGTTCTCCATCTTCGGCGGCCCGACGATCTTTAGCGTGACACAAGGGCTCGTGACCGCTGTCTCGTTTGACCACGTGTATCCGTTCGATACCGCCACCTTCGCATCCGCATCCACCGGCGAGCAAGCCAAGTCGGCCATTGGCGTTAACCTCGGCGCCGACATCGGGTACTTCTTTTCCGATACCATCGGAATCGGCGCGCTGGTGCGGTTCTCGCGCGGATCAGTCAACTTTCTGTCGGCAGACGGAGGAGATCTCCTGGTCAACCTCGGGGGAATGCACCTCGGCGGTGGCCTGCGTCTTCGATTCTAGGCAGGGTCACCCGCTGCCGAATACACGGCGCCCCCGGCGGCGCTAGCGTGCGCGGACGTCGATGTCGAGTTGGGCGCCGAACAGCATCGTGCGATCACGGTCTCGAGCCGCCCACCGCAACAACGTTTCCGAATCCGGCTCCACCATACCCTCGAAGGACATGACGCCATTGGTAGTGATCTGAATCGGTTCGGTAAAGTCGAACTGCTCGGGTGACAGTAAGAGCGTGTAGCGGCGAACCCCACGGGTCACGACACCAACACGATTTCCGGTCCGCAACAGCTGTACACGCCCGGACGGCATCGAACGTGGGAATGCCTGGCGCGGCGGAGACGCAGGCAGCGTCTCAGGAGGAGTGAGGACGAAGGCGACGATCTCACCGCCACGCTCCACACTCAGCGGAAGCCCAGGAGCATCACGCTCCATTTGAACTGCCCTCCGCAGATCGTCGAGAGTCCGTATCGGGACGCCGTTCACCTCCGCGAGCAAATCACCTGGCTGCACGCCGGCATCATCGGCCAGCGAACCATCAATGACATCGACCAGCTGGAGCCCCCCTCCGGCCAGCTCAGCCAATCTATTGAACCCGATGGGCACACCCTGGGGCGGTGGCGTGATCTCGTTGAAGTCGTCGAATGCTGTTTCCCCGTCGACGGCGCCGAGTTCGGTAATGACGAGCCAGTGGAGTCGATTGAATCGAGTCGTCGACTCTGTCTCCCAGACCAACTGGTCCGGCAGCGGGCGACGACTCTGCGCCAGGATGAAGTCGTCTATGTTCGAACTCTCCTCCGCCCACCACTGCATGTTGTGGCCAGCGTCAGGCTTGGGCGTGAAATCCATGTAGACGCCGGCGTCGACGAACAATTGAAAGAAGGGGAGCACACTGGTCACCGGATACAGTCGGTCCTGCCCCCCGTTGATTGCAAGCACCGGCTTGTTGCGTAAATTCGTTACGTACATCTGGCCATCGGCTTCTGTCGCGGGATTCGCGAGCACGACCGGGTGTCCGTTGAACGAGAGAATGGAAGCCCACGGCGTCGCGGCTTTGAAGGCATGATAAAACGCCCCGGTCGCCCCATCCGAGACACCCATCAGGTGCACAGCGTTCTCGTCGACGTTGTAGCGGCGCTTGATGTCGTTCAGTATGCCACCCAGGTTCTCAATCTGGTTGGCTTGCCACCACATGGCCTCACCCCAAGACTCCGGAAAAACAACAATGGTGTCATCGCGTACATACTGTTCACCGTTCCGCCAGAACGGAGCGGACTCGCGGCGCGGGCGCGACACGCCACCATGGAGATAGACACGGACCGGATACCGGAGCGTGGGATCGTACGCCTCCGGAATGTAGACCTCGTAGCGATACTCCACACCATCGGCACTCGTGCGACTGAAGAGTTGACGCCCGCGCGGCACCGCAGCGTCATACCCGGGTCCAGCCCGAAGCCCTCGCCAGAGCGGCTCGATTCCCGGATCCTCCGCCAATAGATCTTCCACGACCGAGTCAACGGCGGCATCTTCCACGGTCCAGAAGGCCTCGAGCGCCGATTCGAGATCCTGGCCCCACGCGACCGAGCCCGTGGTCAGGCACCAGATGACTGCAACCGGCCCGACGATCCAGGAGGTGTGTCGACAACAGTGGTAGCGTGTCATAGCGTTTCCATCAAGAGCCGCTCTGCCGGACGGAACCGACGTATCATCGGGGCCAATGAGAGCTTTCATCTGCGGGAGTCAGCGCGCCATACGAGCCACGTGTAGAGTGATTGTGGTGCGCCACGGCGACCGCAGCGCAGCGCACCACACAACATCTACTGCCCGCCAGTGGTTCCGTCCGCTCCTTCGCGGGCCAGCCCAACCCCTGTCAGAAAACGGTCGATCGTCTCGAAGATCGCAATCGTCTCGTCCCGACTGAACCCACCGTGTCGTCCGCCGGGCACGGTATGCAATTCGCTCGACACCCCAGCCTGCCCCAACTCCTCATGCAAGCGCACGGCATGCTGATAGGGCACCACGGGATCCGCGTCGCCATGAATGGTCAAGACCGGAGGCAACCCTACCCGGACATAGGTCAGCGGTGACACGCGTTCGGCGATCTCAAAACGATCCGGCATGCTGCCCATCCAACGCACCGCGTAGCTCTTCACATTCTCGCCGTCGAGCAAATCCCCCACGTCGGTAATGCCATACCAATTGATGATGGCCGCTACCGACAATTCCCCTGAACCCGGGCACTGACGGTCCAGCCCACTCGATGCGGGAATCATCCCCGTCGTCAGCGCCAGATGCCCACCGGCGGAATTCCCGGTGACGACGATACGATCGGGGTCGATGTTGTAGTCCTCGGCATTGGCAATCACCCACCGTAGGGCACACAGACAATCTTCCACCGCGGCCGGCGCGAGCGAGACCTGACCAAGACGGTATTGCACATTTACCACCGCCCATCCCCGCTCCAACCACGGCAGCAGCCGCAGTACGTTTGCCTCCTTGGAACCGCCGACCCAACCGCCACCGTGGATGTACATGAGCACGGGCGTGGGCCCATCCGTCTCACGTGGGAGATACAGATCGACATTATTCTCTCGATTGTTGGCAACACCGTAGGTCACGTTTGGCACTACACGATAGGTGTTCGACAAATGTGATGCCCACGATTCGGTATCACTGAGCTGGGCGTGCGCGCTCCCTGGGGCAGCGACAGTTATCGCGAAGATTGCCATTACTACGGCGTACAGTGTCGTGCTTCTCATGGTTCTTCTCCCTCTCTCCCCGCCTGGATCTAACCTCTGGCGACGGGGACTACCGTGCTGTTTCAGACGCAACCGTGCCCGGCCGGAGCCAGGTCGAACTCTCGGTGACCGACGCAATCTTGTTGCGGCTATAGAAAATCGGGAAATATTTGTTACGGGCCCACAATTCGAATAGATCCCGATAGTGCGGACTATCGGGATTCCCCGATTGTCCGGGTGTGTTTAGGCCCACCGAATTGTCCCAGTTGGCCGTATCGACCACGAGCATGAACGATGCGCCGGACGTCTGATTGTCGCCATTCCCGGTATTGTGTACGGTGCCGCCATACCCCCCGCGAGGCAACGGTCCGACGTCAAGACGTCGTCGGACGTCAGGGTTTACAGCCGCCGTCATCGGGTGGCGGATCAGCGCATGCTTGAACTGCTCCTGCCCATAGTGCCAATTCGATGAGTCGGCCCCGAGCCGATCCTCCAGGTCTCCGAGTGCCTGGACTAAACTTTCCTCGAGCACGGCATCACGCCCGGCCACCGGGTCGTCACCGAAACGGCCGTCCGGCGCGAGCAACCAATCGATCATGCGCTTCGTATTGACATTGCCGATGACGTCTCTGGCCTCGGCCGGGACGACCGTCATGCGCACGTTGTCCCGTAAGCGGCGCTCGAAAGAGACGTAGATCGCTGCGTCTATGGAGTCCTTGTCGAGCACGAAATCCCAGTCGAGCAACCGGTCCCGCAACTGCGTTACCTTCGGGTTCGCCAGCTCGATTTCACGCAGCAAGGGCACGATATTGCGACCGGCCACCGTGAGATCGTCATGCTGAAACCGCATCATGTCCCCCACGGTCACATGACGCCCCGCGTCGAGTAGTTCTTCGACCCGCGCCGCCCGCATCTGATCCCCCCAGGTGTAGTGCAACGCTTCCCAATAGGGATATCCATCGGGCACGGTGTAGTTGTTCGCGGTACCAAAGTATCCCTTTTCCGGATTGAGCACGCTGGGCAGCGCCTTAATCGGAAGATAGCCGTCCCACTCGTAGCGGCCATCACCCGGCACCGGTACCAACCCCGAATGGTAGGGCCGGATGGGAGAAACACCGACGGCCTGATACCCAATATTTCGTTCGCGATCGGCCCAGATCATGTTCTCAGAAGGAATGCGACTGTAGTGACACGCATCGCGAAACTCTTCCCAGGTCCGCGCCTGATCCATCCGAAGGCTTGCCAGATACGGCGCCGACCCGTAATCGAGCCAGGCGGCCCGTAACGCATACGCCTTGTGATTAACGGAATCTTCATAGAGAACCGGCCCATGCCGCGTGTACTTGAGCTCGACATCTACCGGCGCCTCACCTTTGACCGGGACCGAGTCCTCGATGATGCTCATCGACTCCCACCGCCCGAGATACCAGTACTGATTCGGATCCTCCGGATTGGTGTCGTACACGTAGAGGTCTTCGTTGTCCTGCCCGAACACCGTGAGCCCCCAGGCGCCGTACTCGTTGTGCCCGATCGACACGCCGGGCAAGACAGGCTCCCCGCCTCCGATCACGTTCCACCCTGGCCCCACCAGATGCACCCAATACCGGAGCGAGGGCGCTCCCTGTGCCCGATGGGGATCGTTCACCATCAATGGAAAACCGGTCAGAGTCCGATCCCCCGACACGACCCAATTGTTGCTGCCAATCGAATCATAGTCCTGGCGCTCCAGGTCCATTTCACTCGGTAGCACAGCGGCCAGACGCTCGTAGGTCGCGTCATCACCCCGGTAGGCTGCGGCCACGTCCTCCGGTTGAAACGTCAACCGACGTCGATGAGCGCGATACAGGCTCAGAATGTCGTCACTGAGCAGGGACACATCAATCGCCGGATCGATCGTCAAATCTGGATCGCCGTAGTAATAGTTCAACTCCTTCACCGCCTCGGCCCCAAGCAAAGACACCGCATGCGCGTTGTCCAATTCTGCGTTGACGTTGCCCACCAGGCCTTGATGGCGCGAGATTACGACTTCCGGCGTCCAATGCTGAGGCGTGATACCCAGCAACTCGAACTCGAGCGGCAAAAGCTCCGGATGCTCGACGGTCTGGTCGATATACGCGTTGATTCCGCGCACGAACGCCGGCACGATCTGATCGCCTCGATCGTGGTAATGCTTCAACTCGGTGGTCAGATCACCGCGAAATCGATGGAGACGCGCGCCAATATCCCGTTCCAGTTCTCGACGTCCGAGAATTTCTGCAACCGTACCGGTTGCCTGGCGGCGCCAGACCTCAAACTGAAAAAGGCGGTCTCTCGCCGCTGCGTATCCCTGGGCGAAAAACAGGTCCGTCTCATGATCGGCATAGATGTGATTGATCCCCCATCGGTCGGTCACGATTTCTACCGGTGCCCGTAGCCCCTCAAGTTGCAGGACTTCTTCCTGCGCCATGACCACGCCCCCTGGGGCCACCAAGAAGAGCAAACCGGTCACCAAAAGTGATGAGGCACGAGTACGGGAGATCATGAGCTGGACCCTCAGGAAAACAGATAAGTTTCGACTGTACGCTTCGGACGGCATTATAGTCCGCGGCATCCAACCTCGCGCGGCGTGCATCCCTGCACTGGTCAATCCCCGAGCCCCAACGAACACCCCACGGTCCGGGTGTCGCCCGGAACCGCGACTCAATCGGCGGCCACACGACGGACACCACCGGCTTGACTGATACACGGAAGAGGAAAATAATACCGCCGTGAACTTTTTCTGGCACTCCGTCTGTTGCTGTTGTCCGGTGGCCCCTGGGGCCCCCACGCTGACGGTCGTGCCGCGCTGACACTCAATAAACACTGAAGACACAACGCGAAAGACCAAAAGCCTGGGAGCCACAAGCTTCCGGGCTTTTTTTTGTGCAAACCACGAAAAGGTTACTTATGACCGATGAATCATCTCCGGCCACGAGCAGGTCGTCTCTGCTCACCTCCGAAGACTGGTGGGCTATCTGGATCGGCGCCCTGCTGATCGCCATTACGGCCGCAGACCTCCTAACTGGAGTGGCCGCAGTGGGACGCTGGACGTCGAACCCTGTAGAGGCCTTTGACGGGCGGATCTTTCCCCTGGCCATGCTCGGAGTGGGTCTTGCCCTGATCACGGCGATTGCCGCGACGTGCATGGGGGGATCCATCATGCGCCATCAGGCTGGATTCCTCCCTCTGTTTGGACTGGCCCTGGTCGCGTATTTCTTCGCCAACCAGACCGGCATCCGGGCCGCCGGCGTGGGATACGCGTTCTGGGCCCTCCTGCTCGGGCTACTCATCTCCAATACCGTCGGTACCCCGGGCTGGCTCAAGCCAGCACTCCGCAGTGAGCTGTACATCAAGACCGGACTCGTGCTCCTGGGCGCAGAGATCCTCTTCAATCGCATCCTGAACCTCGGCCCGCCAGGACTCTTCGTTGCGTGGCTGGTCACGCCCATCGTCATTGTCTTCATGTATCGATTCGGACGCCGGGTCTTACAGATCCAGAGCCCATCACTGGTGATCATCATTGCCGCGGCCACGTCGGTGTGCGGCGTCTCGGCGGCAATCGCGACCGCCGCCGCGGCCAGAGCCAAGAAAGACGAGCTGACCCTCGCGGTTGGCATGACATTGATTTTCACGGTCGTCATGATGATTCTGATGCCACTGGGTATCCGCGCGATCGGCATGGATCCCCTCGTCGGCGCCGCCTGGATCGGTGGCACGGTCGACGCGACCGGCGCCGTCGTCGCTGCGGGGGCCATGCTGGGCGAAGAGGCAGGGCAGGTAGCCGCCGTCGTCAAGATGGTTCAGAACATTCTCATCGGGATAGTGGCCTTCTTTGTCGCGGTGTATTGGGTCACCCACATCGACACCTCCGGCACCCGTGACCGGCCGGCCGCCATCGAGATCTGGAACCGATTCCCAAAGTTCATTCTCGGATTTGTCGGCGCGTCACTGCTGTTCTCCTTCGTGCTCACCCCAGCCCTCGGTGACGACGCCGTCAGCGGCATCATCGATCTGACCTCAGACTTCCGCGGATGGCTCTTTTGCCTGGCCTTCGTCAGCATCGGGCTTGAATCCGACTTTCGCGCCCTGGCAAGCCAGGTCGCCGGCGGCAAACCGATTCAGCTCTACCTCGTCGGACAGACCTTTAATCTGGTCCTCACCCTCGGAGCGGCCTATCTGGCCTTTGGCGGAATCTTGTTTTGAGGACGCCCATGGGTAGGGTCGAGTGGTCCCTCGTTCGTTCACCCAGGCACACGCGCTTTGCGCTCGGGGTCATCCTGATGGGTGTACTCGCACT
>CAZPZZ010000045.1:0-22033 GCA_964591245.1 uncultured Vicinamibacteraceae bacterium
TCATCTATAGTGCCACATGCGCATTTGAATCACATTGAGTCTCGTGACCTCTACGTTTTGCTCCCATGGGTTTGACCTTGTCAGAGTTTTCGCAGGAGCATGGGGGCGCCCCGGCCTTGAGGAAGTGACCAGGTCCATACTGTCGGAGCTGGTCCAGCCTGAGAGCCTGCGTGCTTTTCTTGACGGTGTACCCGCGGACCTTGAGGCCCTGGGTGTTCTCTTGCCGCACATGCCGCGTTCCGGAGTAGAGGCTTTATTCGAGACATTGGCCTCGTCAGATGTTCGGATGATACGTCGACGGTTGCTCGACTTGTTGACGGAGACCGAGGTTGATGTTCGCCCGTGCGTGCTCGACCGTCTCCAGGATGAACGCTGGTATGTCCAGCGCAACATGTTGACGCTCCTCGAGCGTCGCAGGGAATCTCTCGACGGGGTATTCGTGCGCCCGTGGACGGTGCATGGAGATGAGCGTGTCCGGCGAGTGGCGATCCGACTGCAGCTGACAAAGCCGGAGGAATATGAGCAGGCCGTCCGGACAGCACTTACAGACGCCTCTTCGCAAATTGTCAGATATGGACTTCAGGCGCTGCGGGAACATCCGCTGCCTGCGGTGCTGCTGCTGGTCGTGAACTTGGTGAAGGACAAGGGGCTTGGCGACGAGCTGCGGTGTCTTGGTGTGTCGATTTTGGGAGACTACCCTCAGCCTGAAGCGTTGCGCGCCCTCCTGGGGCTGGTGGATGGGGGACGTTCGTTGCTTGGCCGCCGGAGACTACTGCCTCATTCTCCGCTGTTGATTGCAGCGGTCAGGGTTTTGGCGGGGCAGTGGGGCATGGATCCACAAGTGGTTCCCGTGCTCGCGATTGCGTCACGTTCCTCGAATGCTGCCCTGCGTCAAGCTGCCATGACAAGAAGTCAATAGGTGTTCAGGTCGTACATGAAAGATCCAGTTAGTTTTCTTCAGGGATTTGCTCACGCAGTCGGCACCATGACTCTCTATCCTGAAGGTCACCGTCTGCGCGAAGAGGCGATTGATGCTGCGTACGAATTGCTGGACGAGTGCACGACTGCATCGGGGACTCCCGCGTTCACGTTTCTTGATGAGCAGGTTGTCTACGGGCAGGAATTACTGCGAGAGCTCAAAGCCTGGAGCTTTGGGCGCCGGCTGGTGAGCGCGGGGATTGAACGCCTTGAGTTCGAACGACAGGTGACCCGTGCGGAGTTCGAGTCGTTACTCGAGGAGATCTTTGGCCGGGTAGTTGGGGGTGAAGCATCCTCTGGAGATGCGCGCCAGATGCGGTCGCTAGGTGCACGTTTTGGTCCGGTCGAAGTGGCGAAGACAGACGAGAACGATGAGGAGGGCCATACGATTGAGTTGGCGACAACCACACTCGAGCTGGCGCTAGGCGACGAGGCCGAAACGTTTCGGTGGATGCAGCGCGAAGTAGAGCATGGGGGAACCGTGTCGCTCCAGGATGCCGGGGCGGTGATCCGATCTCTGTCCGTAGCGATGCACGGCGATAGCCACTTTGTGATTCCGCTGCTTCAACTCAAGGAATTTGACCAATACACCACGACGCATTCACTGAATGTGGCGGTCCTCGCGCTCGCGCTCGCCGAACAACTCGGCTATGGACCTGAGGAGACGAGGGCTATTGGTGTTGCTGGATTGCTGCACGATATCGGCAAGACGCGGATACCGTTGGACATTCTGACGAAGCCCGGCAAGCTTACGTCAGAAGAGCGGGCTGTCATGAACCGACACCCGATTGATGGAGCGAAAATTCTGCTTGAGAGTACGTCGCCGCTCGGTCTGGCAGCCACCGTCGCGCATGAGCATCACATCATGCTCGACGGTGGTGGCTACCCGAGGCTGTATTACCAGAGAGAGTGTGCCATGGCGAGCCGTCTGGTACATGTGTGCGATGTGTTCGACGCATTGAGTACGAAGCGTCCCTATCGGGACGCGTGGCCCTTGAAACAGACGTTGGACTATCTGGGGCAGCGCGCGGGGGGCGAGTTCGATCCCGACATCGTGACGACGTTCATTGAGCTGTTACGCGAAAATGGTGCGCGAGTGTGTCGACTCGATGAGTCTGGTAACCCGTTGTCTGGCCATGATCTGTAGGGGTGTCGGCTGGTTTACTCGGGTGGTTGTACGCGCGGGGGCGCTGTGCTGGCGTCGGGTTCGAGCACTCGGCGCGAATCGTCGCTCATGTCTAGCGTTGCGGCTTGCTGTGGGGGCGGGTTAGGATACCGGTGGGTATATTCATTTCTGGATAGAACTTGGGAAGGGGACTCGATGATCGCCAGAGGCATCATGGCGTCGGTTGCGGTGGCGTTGAGTTTGGGCGTCACGGGGCCGGTTGTGCGGGCACAGACCGTGACCACGGAGACGGCCGGGGGGGACATGCCACTGCGAGCGATGCTCGATCAGTATTGTGTCGCCTGTCATAACGACCGTGCCCGTCAGGCGGGCCTCACCTTGCAGGCGGTCAACACCGATCAAATTGGGCAGGTAGACGACGAGATCGAGGTGTGGGAGAAGGTGGCCCGTAAGCTGCGTGCCCGTGCGATGCCTCCGCCCGGGCGGCCCCGTCCGGAGGACGTGACGTATGAAACCGCCGCGTCCAGGCTAGAAGTGGCACTCGACCGTGCCGCAGCGGCCCACCCGAATCCTGGCCAACCTCCGGTTCACAGACTGAATCGTGCCGAATACCGGAACGCGATTCGTGATTTGTTGGGTTTGGAAGTTGACGAGAGGGAATTGCTACCACCGGATGAGTCTGGCTACGGGTTCGACAACATTGCCGACATTCTTGCGGTTTCTCCGGTCTTGCTTGACCGCTACATGGTCGCGGCCGAGAAAATCAGTCGTCTGGCGTTAGGTGATCCATCGATTCGGCCGGTCGTTGAAAAGCACACGATTCCGTATACGCTGTGGCAAGAAGGGCGTATGAGTGAAAAATTGCCCTTTGGTTCCAGAGGTGGGGCTGCCTTCCGGCATCACTTCCCGCTCGACGGTGAGTATGTGATCAAGCTGACGTTGCAGCGAGCCTACGGAAATCACATTCGTGGGCTGGGTGAGGTAAATGACATTGAGTTGCGTCTGGACCGTGAACGTCTCGCGCAGTTTACGGTAGGGGGTGACGGTGAGAGAGCGCCGTGGGATGCGGTGTCGCGACCGACCTTCTACGAACAGACGGCCGATGATGGGCTTGAGATTCGTGTGGCGGTGAAGGCGGGAACGCGTCTGGTGAGTGCTGCGTTTCTCGACCGGGCGGCCGTGGCGGAGGGGGTGCTCGAGCCACGGCCTGGGGTGTCAAGTCTGGCCTACTCGAGGGACCGCAACGCGGCAATGGCCCTTGATAGCATCCAGATCAGCGGCCCCTACAATGCTCGCACGCCGGACGATACCCCCAGTCGTGGTCGAGTCTTCGTGTGTTATCCCGATAGCGCGAGCGAGGAAGAGGCGTGTGCCACCGAGATTCTTTCGACGCTGGCTCATCGTGCGTTTCGTCGGCCTGTGAGCGCGCCTGACGTGGAGCCTTTGGTAGAGCTCTACCGGGAGGGATACGGCGTTGGCGGGTTCGAAGGCGGAGTGCAATTCGCGCTGCGCGGCATTTTGATCGATCCGGAGTTCCTGTTCCGCGTCGAGCGTGATCCGGTTGGAGTGGATGCGGGTGAGGTCTTTCGCCTCAGTGATCTTGAGTTGGCCTCTCGTTTGTCGTTCTTCCTGTGGAGTAGTTTGCCTGACGGGGAGCTGTTGGATGTTGCGGCACGGGGAGTGCTGAGCGAGCCAGCCGTACTCGAGCAGCAGATTGCTCGCATGATGAGAGATCCGCGTTCTGACGCGCTCATTGAGAATTTCTTTGGTCAATGGTTGTTGTTGCGGAATATCCGGACCGCGGCGCCGGATCCGGAAGCCTTTCTGGACTTTGATGAGAACCTGCGGAATGCCATGGAGCAGGAGACGGCTCTGTTTGTGCAGAGCCAAGTCCGCGACGATCAGAGCGTGCTCGACCTGCTGCTGGCGGATTACAGCTTCTTGAACGAACGCCTGGCCCGGCACTATGGCGTCTCCGGTGTTTACGGAAATCATTTCCGTCGGGTGCCGCTAGAGGACTCGGAGCGACGTGGACTTCTGGGGCAAGGCAGTATCCTCACGGCCACGTCCTATCCGAATCGGACGTCGCCGACGAAGCGCGGGCTCTGGGTGTTGGAGAACTTGCTCGGGGCGCCCCCACCGCCACCCCCGCCAGAGGTGCCAGGGCTTCCCGATGCCGAGCATCCTGACAGTGCCCGTGTGATGTCCATGCGTGAGCGGATGGAGGCACATCGCACGAGTCCCGTCTGCGCTAGTTGTCACCAGCAGATGGATCCGCTGGGGTTTTCGCTCGAGAACTTTGATGGTGTCGGAGCGTGGCGGGTTACCGAGGGTGATACTGCTATAGACGCGTCGACGAAGCTTCCGGACGGCGTTGCGTTTGTGGGAGCGTCCGGATTGCGTGGCGTACTTCTCGACCGCAAGGAGCGTTTCGTTGAGACCTTGACGGAGAAGCTACTCACGTATGCCCTGGGGCGCGGCGTCGAATATTACGACGCTCCCGCGGTTCGTGCTGTGACACGGCAAGCGGCCGCACACGATTACCGGTGGTCGGCCTTGATTCAAGGCATCGTCGAGAGTACCCCGTTTCAGATGAGGAGATCGCGAGAGCCATGATGGTTACCAAGAAACACCTTCCGCGGCGGACTTTTCTGCGTGGCCTTGGCGTGTCGCTGGCGTTGCCGATGCTCGACAGCATGATGCCGGCATTTGGGGGGACGAAGGCGCTCGCCGCCCAGACGGTGCGCCGACTGGGGACGGTGTATGTGCCGAATGGCATGTTCATGCCGAACTGGACGCCGGCGTTGGAGAACGGTCCTCTCGAGATCACCGAGACACTGCAATCGCTCGCTCCCTTCATGGACGATCTGCTCATGGTCTGCGGGTGGTGCTGTGAAGAAGGGATCGCACGACCGGGGGAGGGGGCTGGCGACCATGCGCGCGCCGCTGGCGCGTTTTTGACCGGCGTGCACCCGAAGAAGACCGAGGGGCATGACATTCGCGCCGGCATCTCAATGGATCAGGTGGCGGCCCGAGTGCTCGGGCAGGAGACGCAGCTTGCCTCATTGGAGCTGTCCCTGGAGTCGGCAGAACGAGCTGGCTCATGTGACCCGGGCTATTCATGTGCGTACGCCAATACGCTGTGTTGGAGTAGTGCGACGACGCCGTTGCCGATGGCGAGCGACCCACGAGCGGTCTTTGAACGGCTCTTTGGGACGGGGGGGACCACGGATCCTGCGGCCTGGCTGAAGGCCAGACAGTACGACCGGAGCCTGCTTGATATGGTTACCGCAAAGGTCGCACAGCTGAGTAGGGAGCTCGGACCTCGTGACCGCGTCAAGCTGAACGAGTATCTGGAGGCCGTCCGCGATGTCGAACGGCGTATCCAGATGGCGGAGCAGCAGACAACTCGGGAACTGCCGGCAATGGACCAGCCGGCGGGGGCACCGGAGCGTTTCGAGGATCATGCAAAGTTGATGTTTGATCTACAGGTGTTGGCCTATCAGGCCGACCTCACCCGTGTCATCACGTTCATGCTTGGTCACGAGACGAGCAATCGAGCATATCCGGAAATTGGTGTTCCTGATGCGCACCATGCGTTGTCTCACCATGGTGGCGACAACGCCCTCATCGAACGGTTGAAGAAGGTCGACGGCCACCTGACGACCATGTTTGCCTATTACATCGATCGGTTGGCGTCGACACCAGACGGTGATGGCTCGTTGCTGGATTCCGTCATGATCATGTATGGCAGTGGGATGAGCGATGGCAATAGGCATGATCATCACGATCTGCCGACCTTGCTTGTAGGGGGCGCCGGGGGGGCGCTTAAAGGTGGCCGTCAGGTGCGCGTCGCAAAGGATACGCCAAATGCGAACTTGTTCCTGACGATGCTGGACACCCTCGGGGTGCCCATGGATTCCCTTGGTGACAGCACCGGCAAACTGAACCCATTGTCTATCTGAAGCGTCATGCGAATTGTCAAAGAGTACGAGATGCGTAAGTGGGGGTGGTGGAAATCGTTACGGTGTGGCGTGGCGGGACTGCTTGCCGCGGGTGTTGTAGTAGGTGGGACAGCCTATGCGCAGCCGTTGGTTGAGGCGGCCGAACAGCAGAACCGCGGGGCCGTCAGGAGCTTGCTTGCCGAATCGGTGGACGTTGACGCTGCACAGGCGGACGGCGCAACCGCGCTCCACTGGTCCACCCACTGGAACGACCTTGAGATGACCAACGATTTACTCGAGGCCGGGGCCAATGCCGATGCGGTCAACGACCTTGGGGTCACGCCCTTGGCGTTGGCGGCGTTGAACGGTGGCGTGCAGGTGGCGGACACCTTACTGGCGGCGGGTGCGGATGCGAACGCCACGCGCCCCAGCGGAGAGACGGTGCTGATGACGGCGGCCAAGACCGGTAACGTTGCGCTGGTGCGGTCGCTTTTGGCGCGAGGGGCAGACGTGGGGGCTGGAGGCACGCACTTCAGAGCTCAGACTCCGCTCATGTGGGCCGCGTCCGAAGGGCATGCCGAGGTTGTTCGCGTATTGCTCGATGCGGGAGCCAAGGTCAGTGCACGGTCTGCTTTCGGTACAACGGCTCTGATGCTAGCGGCGCGACACGGTGATGTCGACACGGCGCGCGCGCTCATCGATGGTGGGGCGGATGTCAATGCGGCGGAGCCGCTGCTGCCGTTCGATGGCCGGATTGACGTTGAGGAATCGCAAACGGCGGGCCGGACGGCCTTGCTTATCGCGAGTGCGAGCCTGGTGGCCACCAGCGGCTGGGAGTATGCGCTGGTTGTCGAGCCGAGTATGCATGAGGAGATGGCCATCTTTTTGCTGGAGCAGGGCGCGGACCCCAACCGGTCCGACACCATCGGGCGTACCGCGTTACACGCTGCTGTAGAGAGCGGAAAGAGCAGGTTGGTCCAGGCGCTTCTGGCGCACGGAGCCGACCCAAATGCGAGGCTGACTGAACCGCCGTACGTGTTCAAGGGTGATTTCGTGTCGTACAACCGTTATGCAGGTGCGACGCCCCTGTGGATGGCGGCGGCGGCTCGGGTCCCGAATGTCGAAACCCTTCGTCGTCTTGCCGAAGCAGGTGGGGATACGGAGGCGCCTGCAGATGATGGGACCACGCCGCTGATGGCGGCGGTTGGCATGGTGCAAAACGAGGCCAGGCAAGCGGAAGAGCCTGAGGCATTTGAACTTGTGAGTGTGCTCGTCGGGTTCAATGTCGACGTGAATTCCACCGACCGCCGTGGGCGGACTGCGATGCATGGCGCCGCGAGGCTGGCGCGAAATAGTTTGGTGCAGGTATTGGCTGACAATGGGGCCCGGGTGGATATCGCCGATGCCCGCGGTCAGACCCCCCTGGACGTAGGCACGGTGTCCCGCCCGTTACACCCGATGACCGAACAATTGCTTCGGGACCTCGGGGCCCGTAACGGCTTTGACACCGACGGCCAACGTTAAACGGCCAGAGCGCCGGGTCTCGGAAGTGTGGCCTGGCAGGAGTGTACGGCGTGATGATGCTGATGCTTCGTCTGTCGCTGGCTGTCCTGATTCCGGTTGCCGTGTTTGGGCAGGCTTCACCGCCAGGGTTTATCCGGTGGGGCGGTGCCGAGTTGGCCGACCGGCAGGAGGCTCTGACTGCTCGTGTGGGCCCAGACGGCTCGGCGCGTGAAACGCTTGCGGACTACGGCAATTCGACCGGCGCCCACCGCTTTCGTTTCATTCATCGCGACTCCGATGGTGCGCCGGAACAGCATGCACAGATTGAGGACGTCGTATTTATTCAAAGCGGCGAGGCTGTACTCCAGCTCGGTGGCGATCTTGCGGACCCGAGTGGGCGCAATGGCGAATTGACCGGTTCTGCGATTGTTGGCGGGGTAACCTACCCGGTGCAGACGGGTGATCTCCTGCATATTCCGGCGAACACACCGCATCGGTATCTTGTCCCGGACGGGGGGCAGGTCACGTACCTGCTGGTGCGCATGCCGGTGTTGCTGAATCCGGTGGTTCCTGACGATGCACCGGTCTTGACCTTCGAACCTCCAGGGTTTGCCATGTGGGCAGCGTCTGAACTGGCGCGGCGGAGAGAGGTCCTTGCTACGCAGATTCGTCAGGATCGGTCATCCCGGGAGACGCTGGCCGACTATGGGAGCCCTACCCGGTCTCACCGTTTTCGACATATTCATCGAGATGCCGATGGTGTACCGGAGATTCACGACGACATCATCGACGTGGTCTTTATCACCAGCGGGGCTGGGCACGTACTGGTTGGCGGGGAAATGCTCGACCGGGATGGCAGCCTGGGCTCAGGGATTGCTGGTGGAATTCGGCAGCCCGCGGTTGCCGGAGATGTTCTTCACATTCCAGCAAAGACCCCACACGGATACCTCGTCCCGGAAGGGGGACATGTGACCTATGTCCTCGTGCGTGTTCCGGCGCGTGTCGCTCACTAGGGTGTCCCTATCGGCCTGCGTTCGCCCCTCAGATTCACGGGCGGGCGATGGCCTGGGCGGCGGTTAGCCACGGAGCCTGGCGATCACCGCCTCGGTGAATCCTGCTGTATTCAATTCGCCGTTGAGGTCCCGGGTACGTTGCCCATCGCAGAGCGCCTGGTCGTAGGCCTGTTTGATCTGGGTGGCGATCTTGCGGCACGTCTCGTCGTCGTGGAGGTCCGCGAGGTAGTTGAGCATCATCGTGGCGCTCATCAGGAGCGCAAGTGGGTTCGCGGTACCGGTGCCGGCGAGTGTGGGGGCCGAACCGTGCACGGCTTCGAAGATTGCCTGGTGTTTCCCGATATTTGCACCGGGCGCGACCCCGAGTCCGCCCACGAGTCCTGCGCAGAGATCGGAGACGAGGTCCCCGTACAGGTTCTCGCACAGCAGGATGTCGAACTCCCCGGGGTTGAGGACTAACCGCATGAGGGCGGCATCGATGATCAATTCGTCGTAGGCGATGTTCGGGTAGTCTTGCTTGTGTACTGCGCGCGATTCTTCCAGAAACATCCCGTCCGTCATCTTCATGATGTTGGCTTTGTGAAAGACGGTTATTTGTTTCCGTTGACGCTGGGTGGCGTAGCGGAAGGCCCAGTGGGCGATGCGATGACACGCGCCACGCGTGGCGACCTTCATTGACGCGACGACATCCTCGGTGATCACGTTTTCAACGCCGCTGTACAGTCCTTCAGTGTTTTCCCGTACGATTACAAGATCGACGCCTTCGTAGCGTGTCTTCACGCCGGGCATCGTTCGTACGGGGCGGACCGCTGCGAAGAGTTTGAGTTGCTGGCGAAGTGCGACGTTGACTGATCGGAACCCCTGGCCGATGGGAGTTGTGCAGGGGCCCTTGAGTGCTACGCGGTGTTCGCGGATGGCGTCGAGGGTGGGGCCAGGGAGTAGTTCCGTATGACCTTGCGCCAATGCGGCTTCGCCCGCCTGGCGTTCGATAAAGGTCACCGGGGCGTCGGCGGCAGTGAGAATTGCTTGGGTGGCGGCACAGACTTCTGGTCCGATGCCGTCCCCTGGAATTAGTACAACGGTGTAATTCATAGCGTGGCCCTCTGGTCGTTCGCGCGGTTCCAGGGTGGGCATTCTATTGTAGTAGACACGGGTTGCCGACAGCGGTGAAGCGTGAAATCCGGTCGGTGTGTGGATGTCTGGTGGGAGAGGAAAATGAGCGTATCGCGGGTGGTGGAGGGGAAGGTGGCCCTGGTGACCGGCGCTGGGCGCGGAGTAGGGGCTGCGGTCGCGCGAATGCTAGCCGCGCACGGGGCACGGGTCATCGTGAATGATGTGGGCGGCAGTGAGACCGGTCTCGGGCGGGATCAGACGCCGGCCGAGGAGACGGTAGCCGCGATTCGTGAGAAGGGTGGTGACGCGCGAGTCAATGTTGAGAGCGTCGCGGATTGGTCTGCCGCTCAGGGTATGGTTGAGCAGGCGCTCGATGAGTACGGACGTCTGGATATGGTGGTGAACAATGCCGGTATCCTGCGCGACGTGATCTTCCACAAGATGTCTGAGGACGATTGGGACGCGGTGATTGGCGTGCATTTGAAGGGAAGCTTCAATGTGTCCAGGGCAGCCGCCACGTATTTCAGGAAGCAGGAATCCGGCTGCTTCGTGCACATGACCTCTACCTCGGGCCTCATCGGCAATTTCGGCCAGGCAAACTATGCTGCGGCCAAACTTGGCATCGTTGGACTCTCGAAGTCAATCGCCCTGGACATGGCCAGATTCCACGTTCGTTCGAACTGCATCGCGCCCTTTGCCTGGAGCCGGCTTATTGGCTCCATTCCGGTTACGGACGAAGCACAGCGAGCGCGAGTCGACAAACTGAAGCAGATGACGCCGGACAAGATCGCCCCACTCGTCGTGGCTTTGGGGGCCGATGCCGCAGCGGATGTAAGCGGGCAGATCTTTGCGGTACGGCATAACGAGGTGTTCCTCATCTCTCAGAACCGGCCCTCCCGTGGCATTCAGGAAGGAGACGGTTGGACTCCGCAGGGTGTTCTCGACCATGCGTTGCCGGCATTGCGGTCCGTATTTTACCCACTGGATCGCAGCCAAGACATTTTCAGCTGGGACCCTGTGTGATGGGAGCGGTGGTTGGGATTCACGCCTACGGTGGGTATGTGCCAACGGGACGGTTGAGCCGTCAGGCGGTCGTCGATGCCAATGCCTGGTTCAATCCTGCCCTGGCCGGTTTGGGACGGGGCGAGCGTTCGATCGCCAATTGGGATGAGGACCCCGTCACGATGGCGGTTGAGGCGGCTCGCGATGTCACTGGTAGCGCCCTCAGGCAGTCTGTCCAGGGGGTCTATCTGGCTTCGACAAGCCTGCCGTTTGCGGACCGTCAGAACGCGGGTATCGTGGCGGAGGCTCTACAGCTGGGAGGCCATGTACGGACGCTTGATGTGACTGGCTCGCAGCGGGCGGGTACTTCCGCGCTGCTCACTGCGTGTCAGGTGGCGATGGGAGGAGGCGGGCCTATTCTGGTCGTGGCTGCTGAGCGTCGTCGCACGCGCGCGGCAGGCCCGTTAGAACTGACCACAGGGGATGGCGCTGCGGCTCTACTGGTGTCCGAGGGCGAGGGCGGGGCGCGGTTGTTGGGCCACGCTACGGAGACGGCCGATTTTGTCTCGCACTATCGCGGCCAGGGGGAGGCGTTCGACTATGTGTGGGAGGAGCGCTGGATTCGTGACGAGGGATATCTGAAGCTCGTTCCGGCCGCGGTAGAACGAGCGCTGGACCAAGCCAGTGTGGAGCCCCGCACGCTTACGCGGGTCTGCATCCCGACGGCCATGCGTCGCGTAAGTACCCTGCTTGCGTCGAGGATTGGCGTTCCAGAGGCCAGTGTGAGCGACAACCTTCAAGCGGGGTGTGGGGAAGTAGGGGCAGCCCATCCGCTCGTCATGCTCGTCCACGCGCTTGAGCAAAGTCGTCCAGGAGACACGATCTTGGTTATCGGTTTCGGTCAGGGTTGCGATGCCATCGTTGTGCGGGTGTGTTCGGCCGTGGCCGACATTAGACCGCGACTCGGTATCGGCGGACACCTCGACCGGCGACGTGAGGAGACCAACTACCAGCGCTATCTTGCGATCAACGACCTCGTGACCATCGACCGCGGGTTGCGTGCGGAGATGGATAAACAGACCGGGCTGACAACTCTGTACCGTAACAAGGAGATGCTGCTGGGGATGGTTGGGGGGCGTTGTCGGATGTGTGGGACCCCGCAGTACCCGAAAACTCATATGTGCGTGGCTCCTGACTGCCAGGCCATGGATACCCAGGACGATTACCGGTTCGCAGAGCTTCCTGCTTACTTGAAGACGTACACCGCTGACCGGCTGACTTATAGTCCAGATCCGCCGGCGTATTACGGCATGGTGGAATTCAACGGTGGAGGACAGGCAATGCTGGACTTCACTGACGTTGAGCCTGGTACGGCCTTGCGGGTCGGTCAGCCCATGCGCATGATGTTTCGGGTCAAGGACTATGACTCGCAGAGGGGGTTCAGGCGCTATTTCTGGAAGGCTACGCCGTGTGAGCCTGTTGGGCTGGTCAAGGAGGATGCGTGAGATGGGGGGCGGGATTCGGGACAAGGTCGCTCTACTAGGGATGGGATGCTCGAAGTTCGGCGAGCGGTGGAACGACAACGCTGAGGACCTCATGATCGAGGCGTTTTCTGAGGCGCTCGGGGACGCCGGCATTGCAAAGAGCGAGATCGAGGCAGCCTGGTTGGCGACCGCGATCGAGGAGCAGCACGTGGGCAAGTCTGGGATCCCGTTGGCCATGGCCCTGCGCCTCCCACTGATTCCGGTAACTCGTGTCGAAAATTACTGTGCTTCTGGTTCGGAGGCGTTCCGGGGGGCGGTCTACGCCGTTGCGTCTGGTGCGTGTGACGTGGCTCTGGCATTGGGCGTCGAAAAGCTCAAGGACACCGGCTACGGGGGGTTGCCCCAGCGGAGCCGTGGGGCGGTAAACGACATGTACTGGTCGAACTTGTCGGCACCCGGTGCCTTCGCCCAGCTTGCCACGGCCTATCAGACGAAGCATGGCGTTTCACGCGATGACCTCAAGCGCGCAATGGCGCACGTGTCCGTGAAGAGCCATGCGAACGGGGCAAAGAATCCCAAGGCGCATCTGAGGAAGCCGATCGACGAGTCGAAGGCGCTCAACGCTCCCATGATCGCAGAACCGCTGGGTCTTTTTGATTGCTGCGGCGTGTCGGATGGAGCGGCCTGCGCCATCGTGACGACGCCTGATATTGCACGGGGACTCGGGAAGAAGGACCTCATTACCGTGAAGGCGCTTCAGCTTTCGGTGTCTAACGGGATAGAAGCGCAGTCCAGTAGTTGGGATGGGAGCTACTTCATGACGACACGGGTCGCGGCCAGCCGTGCCTACCAGGAAGCTGGCATCGCGAACCCTCGCGAGGCGATTAGTCTGACCGAGGTGCACGACTGCTTCTCGGTAACGGAGTTGATCACGATGGAGGACCTTCATCTGTCACCGGAGGGTGGCGCGATCACTGATGTGCTGGATGGAGTTTTTGATGCAGACGGCGCCTTGCCGTGTCAGATCGATGGTGGATTGAAGTGTTTTGGTCACCCGATCGGGGCGTCGGGTTTACGGATGCTCTACGAACTCTACCTTCAGATGCAAGGGCGTGCGGGTCGGCGACAGCGGGCGGCGGAGCCCGCGTTTGGGCTGACCCACAATCTCGGTGGCTTCCCGCATCAGAATGTCAGTTCTGTGGTTATTGTTGGGCAAGAGGGGGCGTAAGGCAGATTTCCGGTCAGGCTTACCAGTCCCAGCGGTGTTCCGTTTCGATCCAGTAAGCCCAGCATTCCTGGGCGAGTCCCCGGTCGAGAAACGCCATGGGAAGTGCCGTCATCGTGCCCAGGTACTCCACAATCTCGCCATCCTTGCGCCACTCGGACACCACGCGACCTTGATACGGGCTCGTCTCGTCAAATTCGTTTGGTTCGACGACTGCCGTTTCGATGCGTACACTCCACGTGGCCGTACCACCATTCCCGTCTGGACCGGCGAAGCTGAGTTCGTCGCGGTCGCTGGAGAAGCCATCGACGAAGTCACTCGAGGCAATGCGCTCCGCAAAGGACGCCCGGAGGCTCTCTGCATCCGCCTGTGGCTGGGCACATCCGACTGCGACCGCTCCGACGAGAAGCGTGACGCCGAACCCGAGTAATCCTCTACACCATGAACCTCGCATCGAATTCTCCCCCCCTACGTATAATAGATCTCTTTCTGGACAGGCCTTACGGCACAGAGTACATGACATTTCTCCGCATTGTTTTCGTCTGTCTGATGGTAGCCGGCCAATTGGTTCCGGGTGGGCGTGCACTTGCTCGTGGCACGCAGAGCGGGTGGGAGGAACTCAGAGCCCGAGCGGTCGGGGGGGACGGAGAGGCTCAGATTGCGCTTGGGATGAGATATGCCGGCGGCGTCGGTGTGGTGAGGGATGATGTCGAGGCGGTACGGTGGTTCCGGGGGGCCGCCAACCAGGGGTACGCGGTTGCCCAGAGCTTGCTCGGTGATGCCTATGCGACGGGGCGGGGGGTTCGTGTGAATCCTGCGGAGGCTGTCCGGTGGCGGCGGCGAGCTGCTGACCAGGGGCACGCTGAGGCCCAGCTCAACTTGGGGGCCATGTATGCGGAGGGCCAAGCCGTGGAGCGCGATGATGGCCAGGCGGTGCGCTTGTGGTTGTCGGCTGCCGAGCAGGGACATGCGTCGGCGCAGTTCAATCTTGGGGTGATGTACGCCACTGGAAGGGGTGTTCCGCAAGATGACGCCGAGGTGGTGCGATGGTTTGGTCTGTCGGCCGCGCAGAGCAACGCTCAGGCCCAGCTCAACCTGGGTGTTCTCTACGCGACAGGGCGTGGTGTGTCGCAGAACGATATCGAGGCCTACAAGTGGTTCAGCCTAGCGGTTGAACGTTCGGCAGGGGAAGAGAGAGTGGGCGGAGAGACCTATCGAGATGCGGTGGCCGCGCGGATGACCACCGATGATCTGGCCGAGGCTCGGCGGCGGGCCGCGGCGTGGGAGTCTGGAATCTTGCTACCCTCACCAGGCGCGCGCTAGTGACAGGTGCTTCGCCTGGAGCTATTTCCTTTTCTTGATGCCTCTGTCTCGGCATCACGGTCTGACAGACCAGAAGGTGCTGCGGCTTTGCCTGGGGCTGGGCTGTGGCCGTGCTTAGCGCCGGGCCAGAGTCCTGATGTCTGTTGTGCAGGTGGGGCGGTTTTCGACCGAAACAATATATGGGAGGCGTGTCTTCCAGGCGGGACAGATGCTCGTGCCTCGATGCGGGATATACCCGCCCTCGTGAATGTCTCCCTTGAGACGATGACGATTCTGTCTGACTACATCGTTCGAAACGGAGCGGCTGCCGCTGCGGTGCTTCGGCGAATTGCCGACGGTCGCCTGGTCCATGCCTTCGGTCTTGCGAGGCTTTGGCCGCTGGGGGACATCGCGTGAATGCGTTTGACGTTGGATTCCTCGCGTTTCTGGCAGTGTTGACCCTTGTGGGTGCGTTGAAGGGCCTTACGCGGCTCATCATCGGTGTTGGAGCGCTGATCTCGGCGTTTCTGGTGGTTGCACAATTCCAGGGACGGGTAACGGCCACGGCCGCGAGTCTCTTCGCGCTCCCCAGTTCGGTGGCGCAGATAGTGGCCTATCTTGCGCTCTTTTTCGGGACGATGTTAGGCGGAGCGTTGTTGGCGTTTGCCCTTCGTCGTCTCGTAAAGGCAGCCATGCTTGGTTGGGTCGACCGCCTAGCGGGTGGTGCGCTTGGGGTGGTCGTTGTGACGTTGGCGGGTGGATTTGTGGCTCTGCCGATCCTGGGATCTGTGCCGAACAGTAAGGAAATGCTGAAAGGGTCGGTCCTGGCTCCGTATGTGACGCTCGCGACCGACACCGTTATTCAACTTGTCCCGGACCGGTACACCAGCCAGTATCGCGACAACGTCAAGTCACTTCGGCGGCTCTGGGAACCTCATCAAGACACGGCGTCGACCCTTCCGTATTGAGGGGCTGTTTCTTCGGCGTTGTGTTCAGGCCATCGCACCTCCGTTGCTCGTTGCGGATGTTGGGCCACGTGCTGCTTCAAAGTGGGCGCGTCTTGGCCGAGCCTCGGTGTCAAACTCCGCCTCACCTCTCCATGAGTTGCACGTGGCGTCCGACTGGGTGATCATGCCCGCGTGGAGCGGGAGGAGTATATGAAGACGAGGTGGCTCGGGGGGATCTCTGTCGCGGGTGTCTGGTTAGCGCTGGCAACGGTGGCCGGGGCGCAATCAGTGCTCGACGGGGTCTTTACCGATGGACAGGCGTCCAGCGGGGAACGGACCTTCCAGCGAGAGTGTTCGTCGTGCCACGACCCCGCCGAGTTTTCCGGCGGGCGCTTCCGCTTGAGCTGGGTTGGCCGAACCACGGGTGAGCTGTTCGACACGATGTCACTGTTGATGCCGGAGGCCGATCCGGGAAGTCTTACGCCGGAGCAGTACGCGTCATTGGTTGCCTACCTCTTTCGCTTGAACGGCTATCCAAGTGGGGAGATGCCGTTGCCCGCCGATTCGGGCGCGCTGCATGCGATGCCGATTGTGCAAGTGCCGACGTCACCTTGAGGAAGAGAGCCGTGGACCGGTGGTGGAGTAATCCTCCGCGAGGACGGCGGGTCGGGGTCTCCGCTCCGGACCGGTACGGGGTGTCGGGCATCCGGTGGCTGCGTTTCGTGACGAGGGAAGGAGTTCCCGAAGAGTAGTCCAGAGCCCGGGGTAAACACGATGGAGAACGAGATGAAGAAACGGTGTGGACATACGGGGAACGGCAACTGGGTCACCAGGCTCGGCGTAGTGTGCTGCCTGGTTGGGCTCGTATCGGCGTCGGCGTTGGCCCAGTCTGCCAGCGATCCGGCGAGTGGCGGTGAGTGGAACTATATCGGTGGGGACGCTGCGCACACCCGCTATTCAGGGTTGGATCAGGTGACCGCGGACAACTTCGAGGAACTCGAGATTGCCTGGGTCTGGCGCGGAGACAATTTTGGGTCTTCAGTGCTCGGCGTGTCACGTTCGACGCCGATCTACGTGAACGGAGTGCTTTACACCGTCGCCGGTGAACGTCGCACCGTGGTCTCGATCGACCCCGCTACGGGCGAGACGCTCTGGGTCTTTCGTGAGCCGCATACGACGCGCTTCGATCGCGGTATGCGTAACGGGTACGGCAAGGGTGTGGCCTACGCCGAGCTAGATGGCCGCGGGGTCATTTACGTCATCAGCCCGGCGTTCTTTCTCTATGCGCTCGATGCCGAGACAGGCCGCCCGCTTGAAGACTGGGGCACCACCGTACCGTTGTCGGGCTTCCCGGCGACCGGAGTTGTCGACCTCCTACCAGATCTTGTTGCTGACTGGGGGCCCTGGCAGAGCTGGGACGGTGCATTTGATCCTGATTTTGGCATTCCGCGCGAACTCGGCCACATCACAAGTTCGTCGCCCCCCATCGTTGTAGATGGGGTGGTTGTCGTCGGGAATTCGGCGGAGCAGGGTTACAACCAAACCCGGATCGAAAATGTGCCGGGCGACATCATGGGTTATGACGCCCGTACCGGTGAGCACCTCTGGAAATTCCATGTCATTCCACGGCCCGGTGAGTTTGGTCATGAGACATGGGAGAACGACTCGTGGGAGTGGACAGGTGATGTGTCGTCATGGGCGCCGATCTCGGCTGACCCTGAGCGGGGACTTGTGTTCATCCCAACAAATCCACCGACCATCGACTTTTATGGTGGCTTCAGGCCTGGAGACGGGTTGTTCGGGACGAGTGTGATCGCATTGGATGTCAAGACGGGCGAACGGGTGTGGCATTTTCAGACCGTGCATCACGACATCTGGAACTTTGACAATCCGACGGCCCCGGTGGCGTTGGATGTCATCGTGGACGGTCGACCGCGGCAAATCGTTGTCCAGACGACCAAGCAGGGGTGGGCGTACACCTTCGACCGGGTGACGGGAGAGCCGATCTGGCCGATCGAGGAGCGGCCGGTCCCGCAGTCAGAGGTTCCTGGAGAGCGTCTGTCGCCGACCCAGCCGATGCCTACCCGGCCCATGGCGTACGAGATGCAAGGGTTGACCGAGGACGACCTGATTGATTTTACGCCCGAGCTCCGGGCGGAGGCTCTTGCAATAGTCGAGCGCTATCGGTTGGGCCCCATCTTCAATCCGCCGATTCAGCGAGGTCATCCATCCGGCTTACGTTCGTTTGTGAGCTGTCCCAGCGGGGCATCGAATATCTTCGGTCCGACTTCTGCCGATCCCGAGACGGGAGTCATTTTTGTGTCCACGTTACGCGGGTGTCGGTCGGAGAATATCGTGCCTGGCGCGGACATCGACGTGCCGGCCGATATCAAGACCACAGGTACCACGATTGCCGACTTTGCGGTTCTGAACCGAGGTGATTTCCGTGGACCCCAAGGGTTGCCCATCTACAAGCCGCCCTATAGCCGTATTGTTGCGATCGACATGAACACGGGTGAGCACCTCTGGGCGGTCCCGAATGGAGATACGCCAGATCGCATTCGAGAGCACCCCGCGCTCCAAGGGGTGGACTTGCCCAATACGGGCCGGACATCGCATCCGATCACGATGACCACCAAGACTCTGTTGATTACGGCAGAGGGAACCGGTGGCACGCCGCGACTGCATGCGCTCGACAAGCAAACAGGACAACGCGTGGGAACGGTGTCGCTGCCAGCCTCTGGCCAGTACGGCATGATGGGGTACTGGCACGATGACCGGCAGTACATCGTGGTGCAGATCGGCGGAGGTGGAATGTCAGGGTCCTTGGCCGCGCTACGGCTGCCCTGAGGGGAGCAGGCTCCGCCAGACACGTCGAACTCCAGGGGGGTGATGGGTCTCGGTGGAGCGGCACGGGAGACAAGAGGTGGACACGATGAAAAGGCTAAAGCGATGCATCCGGTTAGTTGTGGTGGGACTGGGATTGACCGGAAGCATGATCTGGACCTGCGGCGACGTGGCGCTGAGTGCTCAGGCACCTGTCAGCAATCTCTACGCCGGGTCACCGTACCTTGGTGAACTGCGGAATACGGTGGTGTACGGTGAGATCTGGGAGCGCCCCGAGCTTTCCAAACGTGATCGCAGTCTGATCACGATCGCGGTCTTGCAGGCGCTTGTGCGTGATGAGCTGCAGCTTCATATTCCACGTGGGCTCGACAACGGGCTGACGCCAGAGGAGATCTCTGAGGTCATCCTGCATGTGACGTTCTATGCCGGGTGGCCAACTGGCGTGCAGGCGTCCCTGATGGCAGCCGATGCGTTCGCAGAGCGTGGCGTCTCCATCGGGCCCTTGGCGCGGGCGCCTGTCGCGGAAGAACTTCCGTCGGCACCCTTGTCGGCAACGGGTGCGTATGCGGCGGTCCCACGTCTGGGCGAGTTGCGAAATAGTGTTTTGTACGGCGATGTGTGGGAAAGGCCGCAGCTCTCCAAACGGGATCGAAGTCTCATCACTGTGGCGGTACTGCAGGCGCAGTACGCAACGAACCAACTTCGCACGCATATCAACCGTGCTCTCGATGAGAACGGTGTCACGCCACAGGAATTGTCAGAGGTGATTCTTCACGTAACGTTTTACGCTGGCTGGCCCGCCGCGGTGAACGCGGGTGGACTGGCGGCTGAAGCGTACGAAGCACGTGGGATTGCGTTCGACGAACTCCGCTAGAGCCAACTCCGGGAGCGCCGTTACGAGGTCGATGCTCTGGGCACGGCGCGCAGTGTCCATGGTGGACAGGGCTGCGCGCCGTGCACCGTGAGGGTTAGCTCATGGGAACGAGGCCTGGCAGGACGTAGGCAAAGATCATCGTTAGTACCGCCATTCCGAGTGCGAGGATGATGCTGTGTTTCAGCGTCGTCCGGAAGAGCCGGCCCTCGTCGCTCGGCGCGAGACCGGTGGCGGCGACCGCGACCGCGATGCTCTGCAGCGAGATCATCTTGCCCATGACGCCTGTGGCGGCGTTGGTCGAGGCGGTGAGGACCGGGTTGAGGCCAAGCTCGTTAGCCGTCACGACCTGCAGGGTCCCGAACAGGGCGTTCGATGAGGTGTCGCTTCCGGTCAGGAACACGCCCGTCCAGCCGAGCATGGCACTGAAGAACGGAAAGATGGCCCCGGTCGCGGCAAATGCGAGGCCGAGCGTCGAGGTCATCCCAGCGTAGTTCATCAAGAACGCCAGGGCGAGGACCGAGGAAATCGTCAACAGCGGTAGCGAGAGTTGCTTCAGTACCGCACCCACAATTTCAAAGAACTTACCCGGTGACAGGCCGGCAATCAGTGAAGCCGCGAATGCGGAAAGGAAGCACGACGTGCCCGCGGCCGAGAGCCAATTGAAATTGTAGACGGCCGCGTAGGGGGAGGGGTCTGGCGTAATGGGTGGTACCCGCGTGATGACCTCATGCAGCAGCGGTACCTGGATGGACATACTGACCGCATTCAATGCTGCTTGAAATGGAGGGAAGCGCCACACCAACACAAAGGCGACCAGGAGGATGTAGGGAGTCCATGCCGAGACGATCTCGTTGGTCGTATGGGTTTTGGCTGTCGTCGTAATCGCCACGTCGCCTTCCAGCCTGAAGATCTGAGCAGGTTTCCAGACTTTCATGACCGAGATCATGGCGACGAGAGCCGCGATTGACGCCAAAATAACGGCGATCTCAGGGCCGAGCGTGTTGGTGACGCCAAAGAGTACGACAGCGAAGGTGATGGAGCAGGCAGCGATGGGGGGGAAGACCTCCATTGCCCGTTTGGTCCCGGACATGATGACCACCATGTAGGCTGGAATCACGAGGGCGATCAAGGCGCATAGCCGCCCGGTCATTGAACTCAGGGCACCCATGTCCAGGCCGGTGACCCCTGCGAGGGTCACGACGGGGATGCCCAGGGATCCGAACGCGACCGGGGCCGTGTTCGCGACGAGACAGATGAACGCCGCGTAGAACGGGGCAAATCCAAGGCCCGTCAGCATGGCCGCTGCGATGGCCACGGGGGTGCCGAACCCCGCGGCGCCTTCGATGAAGGCACCGAACGCGAATCCGATGAGGACCGCCTGCAGGCGCCGGTCGTCGCTCAGCGAGCCGATGGAGTCTTTGATGATTTCGAACTTGCCGGTGTCGAGCGTCACGCGATACAAAATCAGCGATGCGATGACGATCCACCCGATGGGAAAAAGTCCAAAGGCAGCGCCCATCATCATCGAGGCGCCGGCTTGGGGTATCGGCATGCCGAAAATGCCGACCGCGAGCACCAATGACGCGGCGAGCGCGCTCAGCCCGGCAATCCAGCTGGGCTTCCTCTGGACACCCAGCATGTAGAACAGGATGATCAGTGGGACCGCGGCCACGATCGTAGAATAGAAGAGGCTACCGGCTACCGGGACGTAATTTTGTTCCCATATCTCCATGATCGGGAGACTGTAGCACGTTTGACTGGTTCAAATCCGATATCACCGACTTTCCCACCTCGTGCGGAAGACTAGATTCGACAGACTCTAAGAACCGTTAACCGAGACATTTCGATAATCGCTATTTCTACAAAGAGCCGCTGGTTCTAACCCGATGTCTGTACGGCGAGGGCGGGGGGCGTTGGACTGGTTACCGTTTTTTTGTTTTTGGCGTCGTCGAGCGCCGTGGTTGGGCAAGAGGCGACTGCTGGACGCGTCCTTGCGCGTGCGACGGTTCCGTCGACCTCGGAGTTGACAGTCTCTGTTACGAATTTACTGGCCTTTGGGGACAGTGTTACCTATGGCATCCTGTGCCCGCCGACCTGCGCCGACATCCTCGTGGATGGCGATGGCAATAATGAGACCTCGTATCCAGCTGTCCTGCAGGGACTGCTGGCGGCACGCTATACCAGTCAGTCCATCACGGTCGAGAACGTGGGGGTGCCCGGCGAGTCCACTGCTCAGGGGCGAGTACTGGCGCCGACCGCGCTCGACACGTACACGCCGGAACTCTTCTTGCTCGAGGAGGGGATCAACGGGTTCACAGAGGCGAATGTTGATTCGGTAGCGGCGGACCTCCGGGCCATGGCCGGAGAGGCAGAGGCGTGCGGGGTGCCGGTGTTGATTGCGACGTTGCTGCCCTTGGGGGCATTCCAGGCCGAACAGGATCCCAGCTACGCCGCGGCCATTGTCCAGCTGAACGTCAAGATTCAGCAGATCGCCAATGATCTTGGCAGCACGACCCTCGTCGATGTGTACTCGGTGTTCGAGGGTAATCCCGTATTGATGAGTAACGATGGGTTGCATCCCCCGGTAGCCGGGTACGCTGCCAGGGCGCAGGCGTTCTATGACGCGATTGTGTCTGCTTTTGAAGGCCTCACATTGACTGTCACCAAATCGGGTG
>CAZPZZ010000045.1:22133-27729 GCA_964591245.1 uncultured Vicinamibacteraceae bacterium
GACGCGATTGTGTCTGCTTTTGAAGGCCTCACATTGACTGTCACCAAATCGGGTGAGGGCTCAGGAACAGTGACCAGTAGTCCAGTCGACATTACGTGCGGTGACGCTCGCCGCAAGCCGTACCTGTGACGCCCGCTTTCATAAGTTCTTCACCGACGACACGCTTGCCTCTGGTGTCACGTTGCTCAAGCGCGTACACATCGAAGAATTGCGGGCGCGTATTGCTGCGGTACGGGGGACTCTCGAGCGTACTGTCTATCCTTTTGACGACGCGGACCTTTCCGGCGGCGTGACGGTCCGTGCGCTACACTCCGATCAGCTTCGTAACGCGATAGATGAAATTTACGAGGCCCTGGAATTGACGCTCTCAACCTACACCGACCGTCCGCTTGTGGGAGGCGTGTCGGTTATTCGATCCCTCCATCTCACTGAAATCCTGAACGCGCTGCTGGCCGTTGAATGAACGGTGTCGGCGGCGAGAGAGACGAAGGTGTGCCTCGTGCAGGAGCCGGCCTCTGGCCGACTCCTGCGCGTCTGTGTCGGTTACGGCATCCGGCGATCGGGATAGACCTGCATCTGCGAACCGGGAGCCTGCACGCTCACGGAGATCTGAGGACCAGCGTTTTCTGGTATTTCGTACACGACGCGATAGCGTTTCGACACGTTGTCGAAGTGGTTTCCGAGACGGGTTGCCAGATCCGTCAGAGCCGGCGCGAATCCGGTCGGCACCGCGATGGGCTGATACTGGCCGCCTGTATTATCGACGAGGTTCTGTGCGTATTGAGTCACCGGGCTGTTGCCGCCGCGGGAGCTGAGCATGATGACGTGAATGGTCACGCCATCGAGACGGAGGTTGTTAATCAGTTCCTGGTACTGATTATCGCTGTAGTTGCTGCTCCCTTCAGAGCCATCGGTAAGCATCATGACGAAGACCGGGAACGTATCGTCGTCTTCGAGCCGTCGTTCCATGGTTTCCCGGATACCGTCGAGCATGATCATCGGCGCTCCGCTATCTGCGAAAATCTCTGATGCCGATTCCCGAAGTTCCTCGCGGTCTGTGGAGAACTCGACGCGTTGCCGGACGTTGCGGCCGACTGTGTAGAGGCCCACTTCGTGCTGGGGAGGAAGTGTGTCGAGAAAGGCCAACATGCCCTCTCTCAGGGCGTTGATGCTGTTGGCTTGCGCAATCCGATCTCCGTTGTCGACCATCAGTGCCACGGTCATCGGGGTGTCTTCGAGTTCGGCAGAGACGATCTCAAGTTCGTTGCCGTCGTTAATGATGGAGAAGTGCTCTGGGGCCAATCCTTCAACGGCGTCCCCACTTGCGGTGAGTACCTCAATGTACAGTTGCCCCAGGCTTTGGGCGTCGGATCGGATAGGTGAGAGACCAAGAAGCACGACGAAGATGATGCTGCTGGTCAGAGAAAAAAACCGGAAACAATGCATGGGACTCTCCTTCAAGAACGATCGTTGGTGCTGCATGACGTCGACTGATGGAAGCGATGCGGATTCTTGCCGTTCAACCATCTGATACCCCGTAGGGAGCTTGAGTATTCTGACTCCTGTCGCAGAAAACGCAATCCGTAGGGATTACGGCATGGCGAACGCGAGGACCGTGCCGGAAACAATGCTCGCGACAGATTGCGTGCCGTTGATCTCATAGGTCAGTGGGTTCGATCGCAGGGTACGACCTGCGTCGTGCGAAAACAATTCCTCTGCCGTGGCCGCAAGGTGGCTCTGTCGGCCTATTGATGTCGACCAATGAGGATGGGGGCATCGTACACCGAGTCGTTGAGATGGCTTGGTTCGTTCTGTGGTGAAGGGCTATCCGCTAGGTCTTGGCGGCGGCTCGGATTCGTCGTCAGGGGGGCGTTGTATCAATGATTCTGGGCCAATGTTGAAGGGATCCGTGGCTGGTCTGTGCTAGGAGGTCGCCAGGTAGAGCCAGGGGCAGACACAAGGGATCGCAAAGTTTCTGGCGGGTTGGGCGCACGAAGGGGCGTGGAGGTGATATAAACCTACCTGAGGATCTAGCATGGACAAATTAGTACATGGTGTCGTCACCATCGGCTTGCTGGCGCTTGGTTTCGAGCCTCTGTGGGCTCAGAGTGAACCGGGCGTTTCCCCGATGCCCTCGACCACTCTGACGCGCGCGGTGCTGGACCGGTACTGTGTGACCTGTCACAACGAACGGTTGATGACTGGTGGGCTGGCGCTGGACAGTCTTGACCTACAGCAGGTCGGTGCACATGCCGAGGTGCTCGAGAAAGTTGTGAGCAAGCTGCGTGCTCGAGACATGCCGCCGGTTGGACGACCGCGACCGTCGGACGATCAATACGATGCGACGGTCGGTGAACTGGAGTCAGCGCTGGACGTGGCGGGCATGGATTTGCCCCCTGGGCGCATTCCTGTACATCGGCTCAACAGGGTGGAGTATGCAGCGGCCATTCGCGACTTGGTGGGAATCGATGTTGATGGACGGGAACTGCTGCCTGGAGATGAGACTGCGGCGGAAGGCTTCGAGAATGTCGCGAGTGTGTTGACCGTTTCGCGCGCGTTGCTCGAGGACTACTTGGCCGCGGCGCGGCGAATCAGCCGCGTGGCCATTGGGGATCCCACGCTGAGACCCACCGTTGAGACATTCAGTATTCCGAAAACGTTCTTCCAGGATGAGTGGCGGATGAGTGATGACCTGCCGTTCGGGTCACAGGGCGGGGTGTCGATTTCCTACTATTTCCCAGTCGATGCGGAGTACAGCGTCAAGGTGCTGTTGAGGCGCCAACACTACGATTACATCATGGGATTGGGTGAGCCCCAGCAGATCGAGATTCGGCTGGATGGTAAGTTGCTCGAGCGGTTCGAGGTGGGGGGCGAGGCGTGGGACATGACCATGCCGGAGAGCTTCGCCGGCAACACGCAGGGCGATCCCGGGTTCGAGGAGTATATGCACACGGCCGACGCGCATCTTGAGGCCCGTACGCATGTGCCGGCGGGTAACCACACGGTGGGAGTCTCTTTTGTTCGTCGTATCCGGGAGTCAGAAGGTGTGCTTCAGCCGAGGATTACTGGTTTCGGCCGAGCCACCAATGAGCTCTACCATGGGTATCCATCTGTGGAGTTCGTGCATATCGGCGGGCCTTTCGGTACGCCGCGCCCCGGGGAGTCGCCCAGCCGGCAAAAGATTTTTGTGTGTGTGCCAGATGCTGCTGCGGCGGAAGAACCTTGCGCGCAGAAGATTCTGAGCACGTTGGCCACGCGTGCCTATCGGCGTCCGGTGGCGTCGTGGGAGATGGAGACGTTACTTGAGTTCTACCGCGAAGGTCGCGCCGAGGGAAACTTTGATGCGGGGATTCGTCGCGGGCTTGAGCGTATTCTGGTGGCACCCAGCTTCCTCTTCCGTATAGCCCGTGAGCCGGTTGATCATCCAGCCGGTACGGTCTATGCGCTGAGCGACATGGATCTCGCATCTCGCCTCTCCTTTTTCCTCTGGAGTAGCCTGCCCGATGAAGCGCTGCTGGAGGTCGCTGCCCGTGGGGATCTGCGCGATCCCGAGGTGCTGGAGCGGCAGGTGCTTCGCATGCTTGGCGATCAGCGCGCCGACGCGTTGGTGCGGAATTTTGCGCATCGTTGGCTCGAATTGAACAAGCTCATCGGGTTGGCTCCGGATGCGCTGGCCTTTCCGGAGTTTGATGAGAACCTCCGGTACGCCATGGAGCGCGAGACGACGCTTTTCGTGGGTAGTCAATTGCGTGACGATCGGAGCGTCACGGAGTTACTCACGTCCGATTACACGTTCTTGAACGAACGATTGGCCACGCACTACGGGATCCCGAACATCTATGGAAATCATTTCCGGCAAGTCGCGCTTGAGGATGGACTGCGTGGCGGCTTGTTGGGACAGGCGAGTATCCTCAGTTTGACGTCCTATCCTACGCGGACCTCCGTGGTGCTGAGGGGGCGATGGTTGCTAGCCAATTTACTGGGCTCGCCACCACCACCTCCTCCTCCAAACGTGCCGTCGCTCGAAGAGGCCGGGTCGGATGGGCAGTCACATTCTCTGCGAGAGCGGATGGAGCGCCATCGAGCCAGTCCCGCGTGCGCGACGTGCCATGAGCGGATGGATCCGCTGGGTTTTGCACTCGAGCATTATGACGGCCTGGGGAAATGGCGTGCAGCAGTCGAGGGCGTTCCGGTTGATGCATCGGCTGTGTTGTCGAACGGCACGGCGTTCGAAGGCTTGTCTGGGCTGCGCGGGTTGCTCGTGAACAGAGAAGAAGATTTCGTTCGAAGTTTTACCGAGAAGTTGTTGGGGTATGCACTCGGGAGGGGTATCGAATTTACCGACCGGCCGACGATCCGTCAGATCGTACGCGCGGCCGAACCGCACGACTATCGATGGTCTTCGATCGTATTAGGCATCGTACAGAGCACACCCTTTCAGAATGGGGTGTCGAGCATGGAGCCTTCTGCAGTGGTGGCTGAGCACCATGAAGCAGAGGGAGTCAACGCATCCAGGAGGTTGAAGCAATGATGGTGTTTAAGAATGCAATCCCCCGTCGTTCGGTCTTGCGCGGTCTCGGGGTCTCATTGTCGTTGCCGTTGCTGGACAGTATGGTGCCTGCACTGTCGGCGTGGACGAAGACGCCGGCCAAGCCGGTCAACCGATTCGGGGTGGTCTACGTGCCGAACGGCATGATTATGAAAGAGTACCTCCCGACGGGTGTCGGGGCGGACTACGAGATGACCCCCACGCTGCAGGCGTTGGCTCCATTTCGTGAGCAGATGCTTGTTCTGACTGGGCTTGATTGCATCCCTTCGCCGGAACGCCCCGGTGGAGCGCACGCCAGGGCTTCGACACGTTTTTTGACGCACGTGTCCCCGCCGCTGAGCGAAACCATTCTTGATGCCGGCCCGTCGATGGACCAGATTCTCGCCGCAGAAACTGGAAAACACACGCAAGTTCCCTCGTTGGAGCTATCGATGGAAGCGGCGGATACGGCCGGGCACTGCGACACGGGCTATGCCTGTGCGTACACGAACACACTGTGCTGGAAAAGCGCGAGTACGCCACTGCCGATGCAGAGCAATCCACGAGTGGTCTTTCAGCGTTTGTTCGGTGACAGCGGTAGCACCGACCCCGCCGAGCAGCGTGCCCGTTTCAGCGAACGACGTAGTCTGCTGGACTCGGTGACCGAAGAGGTTGCACGGTTACGTGGCGCGCTTCCAGCGTCCGATCGGGTCAAGCTGACCGAGTACCTAGAGGCAATTCGTGATGTCGAGCAGCGTATCCAGATTGCCGAGGCTCAGGTGCATCAGGAGATTCCACGGGTTGAGCAACCGCAGGGGACGCCCTCTGACTGGGAGACGCATCTCGAACTGATGTTCGATCTCCAGGTGCTGGCCTACCAGAGCGATCTCACCCGGGTTATAACGTTCATGTTGGGTCGTGAACATAGTGGTATGACCTATCCGCAGATCGGGGTGCCGGATGCGCATCACCCCATCTCTCACCACCAGCGGGAACCAGAGAAGGTGGCCAAGGTCGCCAAAGTCAACGCGTACCACGTACGGATGTTTGCGTCGTTGCTTAAGAAGC
>CAZPZZ010000046.1:0-1101 GCA_964591245.1 uncultured Vicinamibacteraceae bacterium
TAAGGTTGTTTGCAACATCTGAGTCCAGCGCCGTCGGGAGAAAACTAGCTGGAGATGGTGTCTGTGGTTCTCCAGGTGGAGCGGCTGAGAATGTGCTGTCGTTGGTCGGAGCAAGATCCAGCGCACCGCCGCTATCGGCACTGGTGTCTGGTGATCCTGGCTCGCTATTACTGGCGGTTGGTGCTGCCTCCGACGCTGCCGGGGGCGCAGTTACCAGTCCGTCCTGGGGGTTGCTGCGGGAGGTTTCCGCTGGCTTCTGGTCCGTTGGATCGGGGTTGGTGTCAGGCTGCATGTTAGTCGGAGGCGGAGCCTCTTCCGCGGCGGGCGTCGCTGGCGTTGGGGTGGCTGGAGTCGTGATCGCCGCTTCCGCCGGGACCGCCGCTTCTGTCTCGGCTGTCGATGTCATCGGCATGCCGGCAGTAGAGGCGTTCACTTCTTGAACATCGGTTTCCACCATTGCGGTGAGCTCGGTAGAAATTTCTCTGGCCACGAGCTCCATCTGTGCTTCAGCGAGGCGGCTGATCGCCGTCTTGATCGGTGCGAATACCTCCGTCAGGTCGACCTCTACGGTGTTCGCGTTGTCCCTTGTTTCTGTCAATTGAACTAATTCTTGCTCAAGAGCTTCGATCCGTTCTTGAGCCCATGCCTGCTGCGTCAGCATTTCGTTGCGGTCCGCCTGTATCTCCTGTCCCATGTAGACATAGCCGGCGCCAAACGCCAACATTAACAAGAAGATGGTCTGAAAGAACCGACCAATTCCTCCGCCGCGTCGGGGCGGGGCGGGTTGCACAATTTGTGGTGCCGGACTTGCCTTCGGGGCCGCGTTTGGTCTGCTCGCTGGCGCAGTCGGCTGAACTGGTTTTGGTGGCATCGTCATGATGTACCCCTCCCAAGGGTCACCTTTGACGCTTCACGGTCCGTGCGGTTTATTCCGTGCGATCCGTCAGCGTCGTGCTCTAAACACTGATATGGGTTACGGTTTGCAGGCACTACGGTGCTGCTGCCAAGAGAATGTTTTGCCAGGGGCATGTAACGCCACAATCCAATCAGACTAGACCTGGTCTTAGAAGGGAGCCCTATCTGTCTTCGCGCAGCCCGTCT
>CAZPZZ010000046.1:1201-27635 GCA_964591245.1 uncultured Vicinamibacteraceae bacterium
GATGTCGTGGCGAATATTCAGTGCGGTCATGGCGCTGCTGGTGGCCGCGGGTTCACAGAAGGGTCTCGCCCAGCAAGTTCTCGCTGAGGACCCTTTGAAATCACTGCCCGGAACAGACAGCGCTGAGGTCGCCGGTAGTGGCATGCCGTCAGTTGAGGATGCAGACATCGTGGCGCTCGGGCTCGTGCCGGGCCGTCCCCTTGTCCGGCCCCTGCGTACCGAGACTCCGCCTGCGATCGATGGAGTGCTCGACGATCCCGTCTGGCGAACTGCGGCTGTCATCACGGAGTTCACTCAACAGGCACCGGCGGAGGGCGCGCCGGCGACCGAGGCCACCGAGGTGTATATCGCCTACGACAGCGATCACCTCTATTTCGGATTTTATTTGCATTATTCAGATCCAGGCATCATGCGGGCCAATCGGGTTGACCGGGACAGAGCCTCGCAGGATGATTTGATCACGATTTATCTCGACACCTTCCTCGACCAGCAGCGCGCCTACGATTTTGATCTCAATGCGTTCAATGTCCAGGGAGACGGGATCGTGAACGTCAGCGGTGGACGGCGTGGCCCGATTCCTCCGGCGGACCGGTCCTGGGATGCACTCTTCTATAGCGCCGCTGAAATCGTCGAGGATGGCTATGTGGCAGAAATGGCGCTTCCATTCAAGAGCATCCGCTATCCGCAGCGTGACCGCGGAATCCCACATCGATGGGGATTTCAGATTGTCCGGGAGATCAAGGACAAGAATGCGGAGAACGCGGTGTGGGCGCCCATGTCCCGGGATGTCTCAGGCTTCCATCGCCAGATGGGGCTGATGGAGGGGATGACTGACTTTTCCACGAGTCGGAACCTCGAACTATTGCCGACGTTCACGGCCATCCAGTTTGGTACGCTTGATTCCACTGGCTCGTTCGTGAACCAGGATACGGATCCCCAGGCGGGGTTGAACATCAAGTACGGCGTCACCTCTAATTTTACGGCCGATTTCACGATCAATCCCGACTTCTCTCAGATTGAATCCGATCAACCACAGATAGACGTGAACCAACGGTTTCCTCTGTTTTTTCGTGAACTGCGACCATTTTTCGTTGAGGGTGCCGAGATTTTCCAGTTTCCAGGGCCGGTCACGTTCGTGCACACCCGCACTATTGTCGATCCGACGTGGGGCGCCAAACTCACTGGAAAGTCGGGGCGTCTCGCGGTCGGGATCCTGACCGCAGAGGATGAGGCACCGGGTAATCTTGAGGATGCGACCGATCCGATGTTTGGCAAGACCGCGCAGAATTTCATCGGACGCGTGAAATTCGATGTCTACTCGGAATCACATCTTGGCGCCGTCTTTACCGACCGTGAATTTCTGGATAGCAGCAGTCGACTCGGCGGTATCGATGGCAATTTCCGTTTGTCCCGTTCCATGACGACCAACTTTCGCATGATCGGGTCCCAGCACCGGGGGCTCAGCGGGTTGGACCGGAGTGGCCATGTCTACGATGCCAGTATCAGGGATAGTGGGCGCAATCTTCGATGGTTCGCGGCCGCCTTCGAGATTTCGCCAGATTTCGATACAGAGGTCGGGTTCGTGCGCCGCGCCAATCAGCGGCGCATCGTCAGCAACGTGGGGTACCGTTGGTGGCCAGAGAGTTGGATCATCAACTGGGGCCCAGACCTGAACTATGGACGGAACTGGAACTTTGATGGGGTGCTGGAGGACGACAATACCGAGGGGGGAGTAAGCGTCAATTTCGCGCGGAATATCAATGTCAGCACTGAGTTCAATCACGATATGGAGCGCTTCGGTGGCATTGATTTTCAGAAACGCGGCGTTGATGTCAGCGCTGGGGTCAGTAGCACACGTGCCCTTTCGGTAAGAGCCGGTTACAGCCGTGGAGACCAGGTCTTTTTCGACCTCGACAATCCGTTTCTGGGCCAGGGGGAAGAAGCGCGATTGAATGTCACGGTACGTCCGTTGGCCCGGCTGAGCTCACAAATCAGGATCAGTACGAGTCGGCTGAGAGATTCTGCGAATGGGGGCTCCGAAGTCTTCGACGTCAAGATTTATCGGGCACAGAGTGTTTTCACCTTCACTGACCGGCTGCTGATGCGCAACATCTCGGAATACAACACGTTCGACAAGGACCTCGATATTAATGTGTTGTTCACCTACCGTATCAACGCGGGCACGGTCTTTTATCTCGGCTACGACGACCACTACAGGCAAGCGGACCAACTATTTAGCGATCGAGATGGCGATGGGTTGGATGAGCGGTTGTTTTTTACCCGCGATCTGCGTCGTACCAATCGTGCGTTCTTCACGAAATTGCGCTACCTCTTTCGTTATTGAGGTGGAGTTCCCGGTCCTACACGCGAGTTGTTCGCCTCTGGTGGCGGCCTTGCAATGGCCTGCAGGTATGGCATGATGAGCCCCGCATGACGAGATTGTTCCCGTGCGTCGTTCTGTTGGGCTGTGCCCTGGTGGGGCTGCTTTCCGGTACCGGGCTAGCGTTCGCCGAAGAGCGTAATCTCATCGTCGTAACCCCCGAGGCTGAAGACGTACGAGTTGTTCATACTCGTGAAGCGGTCGAGTTCTGGAATCGAACGCTGGAGGAACTGGGCCTCAATATTCGATTGCGGGCCCGGGTCGTGGTCGCGCCATCAGGTGCACGTTCACTCGAGACGTTCGCCCGTTTCGTGTCCCAGCGGGGCGGGCGGTTACCGAAAGGCACGGAAGGTCCCCAGCCACCGCCCGAACTGACGAGCTTGTCGGGAGATGTTGTGGTCCTCCTGTCCCGTCAGCCGTTGCTCCCCTTTGCCTGGCCATTGGCCGGAACGCCGGACTACTTCGTGGCCATTCGGGCACCAAATTCGCGGCGTACGAAGGATGGGACCGTGCTGCGGAACGTGATCGCGCACGAATTAGGTCATACGCTCGGTCTGACGCATAACCGAGGGGGTTCCTCACTGATGTGTGCCCCTTGCTCTTCATTGGCTGCTCAAGCGAGCCCGGGTGGCTGGTTGCCGCTCACTGGTCGCGATCGCGATCGCCTGCGCCAGTTGCATCCCGAAGAATAACGAACCACGCCACCACGAGTCTCATTCCAGATCACGATTCCGTGTATCTGGGTTTGGGGATGGTGCAGTTCCGGCGGTGGGCGTCCACGTCAGTCACCGGCCTGATGGTGCTGCGACTCCCGTTCCGTGCGTGTAGACGAGCTGGGCACCGTATTCCCCCACGTCTGTCAGGAGCCACAAGCCCCCGAGACTGATTAGGGCAAGAAGGATGACCAGCTGGCGCCTGGGCTGGCCAAGGGTGACCCACACGGTGATTCGACTGGCAGTGGCGAGCCCGAAGTACCAGACACACCACCACGCCTGGTCCCAGTGAAGGGTGACCACGGCCTGGGCCAGGCCCGGCGTGTACACGTCTGCCGCCGCCTTCCGACCGGTCAAGTAGGCCGCCACGAGCATGATCGTCCCGGCTATCTGGAGGCAGGTGGAGAGCACGTAGGCTGTACCTGTCTGTCGACGCAGGATCGCGAGGAGGTCTGCACCGGCCGCCGTTGCGAGAAGCCCGATCGGCAGGTGTACAACGACTGCGTGCAGATTCGGCGCCCAGTCGAGAAAGTGCACTCGTGTTACCCCGCGACTCGCCAGGGGGATACCTGGGGCCACTCTTCCAGGGCATCGAGTGCCCAGGTCGTCGTCTGATCCGTATGACAGCCGGTGCAGGGATTGGGGACGCCGTACCGTTCGGTGTCGGCCGGCGAAATAAATTTGAAGGTGTGGCTCCTGACGTTGATGTTCCCGACTGTTCTGGCGATCGGCGGCATGTGACACGCCACGCAGACACTTCCCTCACCTTCCGTTTCGTGCTGGGTATGATAGGCGATCGATCCGCGGGGACCGGCCTGGAGCTGCGGTCTGTGGCATTCGAGACAGACGTCGTTGCCGGGGGCTCGTAGATCCGCTTCGTGTTCAGTGCCATGCACGTCGTGACAGGCGTAGCACGTGACGCCCTTTACGTACATCTGACTCTGTACGTAGTCGTTACCTTGCATGCGGTTCTTGTGTCCTGATCCCTCGGGCCAGTGCGTGAACGTTTCCTGGCCGAGGTGTGGTTGCTCCAACTCCCAGAATTGAGCCAGGCGGTCACCCGGCCGATATCCAACGGCCCAATCGTAATAGAAGCCGTCGAACGGGTTATCGCGCGGTTGGCCCTGAGAATGACATTGAATACAGATATCGTCGGCACGTACCGGGTCCAGACCCGCTGGATTCACGATACTGGCCGCAGTCTGGGCATTGTTGTGCAGGCTGCCCGGTCCGTGACAGGCCTCGCAGCCGACGTTCCATTCAGTCGGAGTTTTCGTCGCAAGATCATAGTCGACCGAATGACAGCCGTCGCACAGCGGTCCGGTGGGTCGTTCCATCGGATCGTCGGGATAGTGTTCGGTCCACCAGTCCCCCCCGCGTCTGGGCAGATATCGCCGCCACTGTCGATTCTGCACGTCCCATTGTGCCGGCAGAATGAAGTAGTCGTCTCCGCGCTGGGTGTAGTACCGCTGTTTCCACTTGCTGCCGTAGGTGAAAACGACGTCGTCCGGTGTGAAGGTGAGAAGGGGGTCTTCTTGCGTGAAATCACCGAGAATGGCGTCTGGCTGTTCTCTGGGATCCTGTAAGACATTCGCCATCAAGGTCTGCGTCCAGCGGTCGTGAATCTCATCGTGGCAGCTTTGGCAGGACGCGGAACCGGCGTACTCCGCGTCTTGGAGATCCAGGTTTTCTGTCGCTCGAGGTAGACACGCTCCGAGCAGGGTGATGGCGATGAAGAGGATCAGCCGGTGCATCGTTGTAGGACGAATAATAGCGCGTATGGGGACGTTCGTCGGCCCGCGGGTGCACGGTATACGTGCTGGCGTGGTTTCGCTCGTCGTCGTGGAAGGGACACCGCGTCGGCCTGGACCGATGATGTCATCGGAAATGAACGGTATCTGGACGACGCTCGCGCGCAGCCGTTGTCCCCGGTTGTGGTCTTGCTGCCGATGCTCTTGGTGCCATGAGATGGGGTGAACTCGTCTATTGGGTGCGTCCCCGTCTGGTAATCTGGGGTTCAGAATAAAGGAGAAGAGCGATGATGAAACGGATCGGATGTCCGAGTCTGCCAATACTGGGAGCCCTCGCCGTGCTGGGCCTGAGCCTGGGGATGACCCTCCGCGCCGCGGAGGATCTACCGGTTGCCACTCCAGAGTCGGTAGGGATGTCGGCGGAGCGATTGGAACGGGTTAATGAGTACTTCCAGCGTTTTGTCGACGAGCGCCGAATCGCCGGTGCCGTCACGCTCATTGCCCGCAAGGGGAAGGTTGTGCATCACTCGGCCGTTGGTTGGAAGTATCGGGAGGAGGAGATCCCGATGACGACCGACACCATCTTCACACTGATGTCGATGACGAAGCCGATTGTGTCCACTGCCTTGATGATGCTGTTTGAAGAGGGACGATTCAGACTCGACGATCCGATTGCAGGCTGGATTCCTGAATATACCGACCATATGGTCACGGTCTCCGACGGGCCGCGTCAGCGGCGCGTGCTCGAGGCGCGACCGGTGACGATTCGTCACGTGTTAACGCATACGTCTGGATTAACGCTCAATCCGAATAACGCTGGGCTCTCAGAGGAGGACCGACGGTTCGTGACGAATGATGGAGAGCCATTTGCCACGATCGGCGAACGTGTGAGTCGGGCCGCCCGGATTCCCGGGGCATTCCACCCGGGAGATCACTGGCAATACGGAGCATCGACTGATTACGTTGCCGTGCTCGTGGAGAAAATCTCTGGTCGTCCGATCGATGTCTTTCTCCAGGAGCGGATTTTTGAGCCATTGGGCATGAACGACACGTTCTACAACGTGCCGCGGGAGAAGGTGGACCGGGTCTCGGCGGTGTATCGACCAACTGGGGACGGTAGCTCGGAGCTGATGCGGGCGCCGACGTTTCGGGAACCAACCACGTATTTCCCTGGCGTTGCCGGCTTGAACGGGACATCCGCTGATTACTTTCGTTTTGCCCAGATGATCGCCAACGGAGGAGAGTTGGATGGGGTCCGCTTGCTTGGACGCATGACAGTCGATCTGATGATCAGCAATCACACGGGGGACAAGAATGTCTATGTCCGGGGGGCCGGCTACGGATTTGGTCTCGGGGTGGGGGTCTTGGTCGATCCGACAGTGTCATTTGACACGTTGTCTCCGGGTAGTTACGGCTGGGGTGGCGCCTATGGCACGCTGTACTGGGCGGATCCGGTTGAAGATCTCGTTGGGTTGATGTTCATTCAGTTACCTGGCCATGGCCCGTTGAACATCCGCCAACGATTCACGAATGTGGTTACCCAGGCTGTGGTGGACAGCGTGGCTGATCAGCGCCCCACCGTGCAGGGTTACGCTATTCCGCGCTGAGATGGTGTGACCGGAAGAGTGTGAGTTGGCCGGGTGGATGGAAATAGTGTTCGAGCTGTTTCCGTAACCACACGATATATCGCCGATCGTGTTCGCGCACGGCGATAGCCCGTTGACAGAGGTGGCTGACGGCGCTCGCATGACGCCGCCAGGACCGACCGTCACAGGGTATGGTCAGGTAGCAGGGTTTTTCGTCAAGAAACAACGGATGCCGGGCAAGGGTCCAGATGTCGCATTGGACCTCCCCACTTGGGACGAGTCCTAAACCCGGAGGCTGAATGAGGTGGGTCAATTCGTGACCAATGGTGAAGTAGGTGACCTGCCTGCGGCGGTAGGGGTTCAGCCGGATCAACCGTTCTGCTGGAAGAGCTAATCCGTCCAGCCTGGGATTCGCCGTGATGCCTACGGTGACGGGCGCATGTCCCAGTTCTGGAAACAGGCCGACTGCGCGGCGCAGGCGAATCACCAATTCCCGTGATGCCACGCGCGCCATTGGCTTGGTGAGTACAACCTTAGCCATGATCTCACGATAGCAGTTTTCTGGTATGGCTGTGTCCGTTTACGGAAAGTCTTGGAGACGGGCCGAACTCGGCAGAGACCTGCGTCTCGATTTTTTCCAGACTGTCTCAAGCGCGCGCCTCTTTTTCTTCAGGGGAAAGACCGAAACGCAAGTCCTGGCCGAATCGTCTATTCTGGAGAGGCGGCGTGGTTGAGCCAGACGTTCATCCCGCGCTCGACGACGTTCCGTATTTCTTAATTCCTTAGATTTCTTCCACGCAGTTTTATGAATTCAATCATAGATTGGTTTGCTCATAATTCCGTTGCAGCGAACTTGTTGATGATCTTCTTGGTCGTGAGCGGCGTCTTTGCCGGTGTCACGGTGAAGCAAGAGGTGTTCCCCGAGTTTTCTCTCGACATGGTGACCATCGAGGTGCCCTATTTGGGGGCGGCTCCAGAGGAGGTCGAGTCAGCGGTAGCGGTCAGGGTCGAAGAAGCCATCCAGGGCGTTGACGGTATCAAGGAGATTACCTCGACCTCCTCCGAGGGCATGGCCTCGGTGCAGGTCGAGTTGGAGTTGGGGGCTGATCCCCGCAAGGTGGTTGATGACATCAAGAGCAGTGTTGATGCCATCACGACCTTTCCAACCGAAGCTGAGAAACCCATCATTCGCGAGCTGACCACTCGCCAGCAGGTTGTTGATGTGGCGGTCTCGGGCGCAGCCGATGAACTCACGTTGAAGCGGATCGCCGAGCGGGTCCGCGACGACCTCGCGGCGCTCCCGGAGATTACGCAGGTGGAGGTAACGGGCGCCCGTCCCTACGAGGTGTCGATCGAGGTGTCGGAGGTGGCCCTGCGGCGTCACCAGCTTCAATTTGATGATGTGGCTGACGCGGTGCGTCGGTCGTCACTTGATCTACCGGGAGGATCGGTACGTGCAGAGAGCGGTGAGATTCTGCTTCGTACGATCGGCCAAGCCTATCGCGGCGAGGAGTACGCGAACCTGACGTTGCTGACCCGGCCGGATGGCACCCGTCTCCGGCTTGCGGATGTGGCGACAGTTGTGGACGGTTTCGAGGAAACCGACCAGTCGGCACGTTTCAACGTCGAGCCAGCCGTGATGGTCTCCGTGTTCCGTACGGGTGACCAAGGGGCCATTGAGGTGGCCTCTGCGGTGGAAGCCTACGTCTCGGATGCCCAGTGGCGCATGCCAGAAGGATTGGCGTTGACGGTGTGGCAGGACCAATCCCAGGTGCTGAACGACCGACTTTCCCTGTTGGTGCGGAACGGCCTTACGGGGTTCGTGCTGGTATTTGTGGCATTGGCGCTTTTCCTGGACTTACGGCTCGCCTTCTGGACCAGTCTCGGCATTCCTATCTCGTTCTTGGGCGCGATCTGGCTGATGCCGGTGTTCGATGTGTCTATCAACGTGATGTCCTTGTTCGCGTTCATCCTGGTTCTGGGAATCGTCGTCGACGATGCCATCGTGGTGGGTGAGAACATTCATACGCACCAGGAAGAGCACGGAGACGGGTTGAAAGGCGCGATCGAAGGAGCCCGTGAAATCTCGACGCCTATCATCTTCGCGGTGCTGACTAGCATGGCCGCGTTTCTCCCCATGCTCTTTGTTCCAGGCCCGATGGGTAAGGTGTTTCAAGTCATCCCACTCATCGTCATTCCCTGCCTGTTGTTCTCTCTGGTCGAATCGTTGGCGATTCTTCCGGCTCATCTGTCCCATGTGTCCCGACGTCGCAAGCTCACGCCGTGGAGCCGGTTTCAACGGTGGTTCACTGGTGGACTGTCGTGGGTGATCCAGAACGCCTATCGCCCGTCCCTCGAGTTTGTGATTCGGTGGCGGTACCTCACTGCCGCGACAGGTGGGGCCATGCTCATTCTCACGGCGGGCATGGTGCTCGGCGGGTATACGAGTTTTCTGTTTTTTCCGTCGATTGAGGCGGACTTCATGACGGCGTCCGTGACCCTGCCTCAGGGGGCGACGGCCGACGCCACCTCTCGGGCGGTGGCGCAGATGGAGGCTGGCGCTGCCGACCTTCGGCGGGAAGTTCTTGATCAGACGGGTCAGGATGTCTTTCGGCATTCGTTTACGGCGGTGGGAAGTCAACCGATGGCCGGGCGTGGAGGGCCGATGGGGGGGCGGTCCGGGGCAGGGGCGTCGAATGTTGGCGAAGTCACGATTGAGTTGGCCCCGGCCGAGGAGCGCACCGTCACGAGTGAGAGGCTTGGGAATCGTTGGCGGGAGTTGACTGGGACGATTCCCGAGGCTGTCGAGGTGAACTTCAGTGCAACGATCATGAACGCTGGAGAGGATGTGAATGTGCAGCTGGTTGGGCCTGACGTCGAGGTCTTGCGGGAGGCCGCGGCCGCAGTTCGCCAGCGTCTGGCGTCATTTTCGGGCGTCTATGAGATCTCCGATTCGTTCCGTGATGGAAAACGGGAGATGCGGCTGGGTATTCAGCCGTCGGCCGAGACGCTCGGGCTCACTCTCGAGGACCTCGGACGCCAGGTTCGGCAGGCGTTTTACGGCGAGGAGGCCCAGCGGATTCAGCGGGGCCGAGATGATGTTCGGGTCATGGTGCGGTACCCGGAAGATGAGCGTCGTTCCCTGGGAAATCTTGAAGCCATGCGGATCCGGCTCCCGGGCGGTGGCGAGGTGGCGTTTGGAGACGTAGCTGTCGTCGAGTCCGGAAGGGGTTTTTCCTCGATCAGGCGTGTGGACCGGAACCGGGCCGTCAGTGTCACTGCATCAGTAGACGCGAGTGTTACGTCGAGTGGAGCCGTGACAGCCGCGCTGCAGCAAACCATTCTTCCGGAGGTGCTTCCGGCGTTTCCCGGTGTGGCGTATACCTTTGAGGGGATGCAGGCACAGCAGGCCGACTCCGTCGGTGGTCTGGCCCGGGGGTTTGCTGTTGCGCTGTTGCTCATCTTTGCGTTGCTGGCGATTCCGTTGCGCTCCTATGTCCAGCCGTTGATCATCATGAGTGCCATTCCCTTCGGTTTGGTCGGCGCGATCTGGGGTCATATCGTCATGGGGCTGGATGTGACGCTGATCTCGATGTTTGGCTTGGTGGCGTTGACGGGAGTTGTCGTGAACGACAGCCTTGTGATGGTGGACTTCATCAATCGCAAGCTTGAGCGCTTCGGTGACGTGCAGACCGCGGTACGAGAAGCCGGGGTGGCACGATTTCGCCCCATTCTGCTCACCTCACTGACAACGTTTGCGGGACTGGCGCCACTGATGGTCAATCAGAGCTTCCAGGCCGCATTCCTCGTGCCGATGGCGGTGTCTCTGGCCTTTGGAGTGCTTTTTGCCACCTTCATCACGTTGGCCCTCGTGCCGGTGGCCTACTTGATCTTGGATGACGCAAAGCGTGCAATGCGCCGACTAGCAGGACGCTCGCCGGAGCCGGTGCCAGCCACGTGATCTTCGTGGTGTGCACTGACCCCGAGCGTGTAACGCGAGGCTGAGACGGGTCCTGTCGTGCCTATGGCGTAACACAGGCAAAGTTTGCTGCATCATCCGTGCTGCCGCTCCCGCTCCACCGGGCGACCTGAGGATATGGGCAGAGCGGGCGGGTACGTACTACTTCACCGTCTTCGATCTTCGAGGCGAGGATTCGCGTGGGCGCCTCATCCTGCTCCACCCATCGCTCAAGCGCCGAGAGCATGTCAAAGCGGTCTGGTCCAGGCCCGCCGCGGCAGTGGCCCATGCCGGGTACCATGAAGAGGCGGAAGAACTTCTGGGTCTCGGCCAGCGCTGACGGGGCATCCGTGTCCCCACCAAGGACGGTCACGGCTTCTTCAAAGTAGTCGATTGTGCCGAGTGGTGAGATGTCGGCATCACTCCAGCCGTGGTACACAAGTAACTTACCGCCCCCGTCGCGAAGGGGACGAAGGTCCGGATCGTTGGCATCAAGGGCGGCACCGGTTCTGGCGAGTGCCGTCGAGAAATCACGATCGTAGTCCCACGATCGGAAGTCCCAGTCCGGATCGTTGAAGACCATATATTTCATGAAGCCTTCTGCGGCTAGCCAATGCGTGCCGGTAAAGGCTTCTGGACCGGTGACCCAGCGGGACCAACCGCCAGGGCCCGCTTCTCCACCAGGTACCAAGCCGGGATAGAGGACTTCCCCTGCGGCGTTGACCGGACCTTGCCAGATAGCCTTGATGGCCTTGACCTGTTTTTCACTGAAGCAGTGTTCTCCGGCGGTTACGTCGTCACAGGTCAGCGCCTCCGGGTTGAACGTGCAGCGGCGTGGATCGTCGATGACTCCATCTTCGATTCCGTCCAGCGCGTCACAAGCCGCGGTCACGGCGTTGCCCAGGATCTTCACCTTTCCTGCTGGGATATAGCTTTCCGGATCAGCCAGCGTGGAGAGGGCATACCAGAGATGAGCGCCCGCATAAAAACTCGTCCAGTTGTGGGCCGGGTTTCCAACCACCAATCCGTCGAAGTCTTCTGGGTAGCGTTGGGCCTCCATCATGCCTTGCTGTCCACCCTTCGAGCAGCCGACATAGTACGACTGCGTGGGTGCGTTGCCATAGTAGGTTTCGACGATGGTCTTTCCGTGCACTGCGGTCAGATGTATCGATCGATGCCCAAAGTCCTCGATGAGGTCTGGGCGACCGAGCGCCCAACTGGCATCGAAGCCACCAGCGCTCGGGCGGACGTGTCCGGTATCCGTGCTTGCGGTAGCGTATCCGCGGTCAAGCGCACCCTGCATGGCTCCGTAGCTGATCACACCCGCCATGCCTCCATTACCGGCGGTGTGGAATTTCCCATTCCAGGTGTCTCGTGGCAGCCATACCTCGAATTTCACCGCTGGGGCGCTCGTTGCGGCGACCCGGCAGAACGCCGGGACCTGAAGCGCTTGGGACGTCCCGGGAGGTGTGAACGAACCTGCCGGCACTGACTCGGTGAGGGTAATGATGGTGTCGGGCAAGACAAGCGCGGCCAGTGCGTCGCACGCGATCGGCGCTCGTCCGGGGGCTGCGGCCGAGACCTTGTCCCCCGTGTGCAGATGATGCGCGGCGAGGGCCGCAAGGCCGATCGCCAGTGAGGCACGCGCACAGAGCCTTAGGAGTTGGTACGTCATTGTTCGTCCTTGGGGGAGTCGCCGGTCGCGAGGGGGTCCTCAGTCGCAACGGCTTCGTGTGGTTGTGATTCGCTGATTGCTGGATTGTGGACATGCTGGCCAAAAAAGGCAGCGTAGCGCCGCAATCGGTCTACCTGATGACGGGGTTCTTGTATGCCATGACCCTCACGCGGAAACCGTACGAAGGTGACTTCTTTATCGAGGTCTCGGAGGGCTTTGTAAAATTCGACGGATTGTTCTTGTGGCACGCGCGTGTCGTCGGCACCGTGCATCAGCAGGATGGGACTCGTGACGCTCGTGACATACGTTATTGGTGAGTGATCACGATAGTTCTGCGCCTTGTCCCAGGGCGTGCCGCCGAAGAAAGACGCCAGATAGTCCTGGATGTCATTGGTGCTGTACATGCTGTAGAGATTGGTCAAGCCGGCACCTGGAGACACGGCCTGAAATCGATCTGTTTGGGTGGCAATCCACGCGCTCAGATATCCGCCATAGCTCCAGCCGTAACAGATGAGGCGTTCTGGATCGGCCAGGTTCGTCGCAATGGCCCAGTCGACCCCTGTCATCACGTCGTCGTAGTCGGTGATGCCCCAGTTGTCGATATTGGCATCCACGAAGGCCTGCCCGTAGTTGGTACTTCCTCGGAAGTTGGGCTGGAGCACAGCGTAGCCATTTCCCGCAAAGAATTGTGCGCTCGGATTGAAGGCTGCGAGTGACGCTCCGGTCGGCCCTCCGTGTGGATTGACGATGAAGGGATACGCTGTGTCCGGCGAATAGCCCACGGGCTTTGTGAGCACTCCTTCCACAGTCTCCCCGACGCTGTTTTTCCAACGCACGGTCTCGACCGTCCCGAGTTGGACCGCTTCCTCTCGTAACCAGGCGTTCGCGTCGGTGAGCCGTACTGGATTCCCGCCGTCGCGGGTTACGGTGTAGATCTCCGCAGGCCACTCGGGGCTGGTGCGTACCCATACCCATCGGGTGGCATCCTTCGAGATGTGCCATTCGGTGTTGCGCCCTCCCGGCGATGCATCTATCGCGACCCCGCCTGACTCAACGCTTACAGAAAATAATGTTGTCGACGTACCTTCGCCGGTAGCCCAATAGACGCGCTGGCCATCTGGTGCCCATATGGGCCGCGCGAAATCGCGATCTTGATCTTCCAGGAGTACGCGAGCGGTACCGCTGTCAGCTGACACGAGATAGAGCTTGTCGTGGGTCGTGTTGCTCGAAGCGTGCGCGTTACCGGCGAAGGCAATGGTTCGTCCGTCAGGTGACCAGCGCGGATTCGTGTCGCTTCCGCCGTTTTCGTACAGTTGTGATGTAACCCCTGTCTCGACGTTGATGACCCAGATGTCGCTTTGCCATCGGTCGTTCTGTGTCGGGTTCGGGCGAAGCTCATAGGCGACGAGCTGTGAATTGGGAGCCCAGTCTGGGTTGGCGACAGACAGCTCCCCAGATGTCAATCGGGCGGTTGCTTGGGTGGCAATGTCATGGAGCCACAGATGCGTCATCCGGTGGTGGGTATCGACCATTTCTGCGTCATCTTGTCGATCGCGGCGTTCTTGTTCCTGTTCAGAGAGCGGGTCACGTGAGAGCAGGAGCAGTTGCGAGCTATCTGGCGAGAAGTGGAAGCCGGCGATATCCTCTTCGTGATCGGTCGTGGGCCAGGCTTCGCCGCCATCAGCACGCATCAGGTAGACCTGCTGAGTCGGGGACGGATCCGGTCCACGGGTCGCGAGGAACGCGATCAACGAACCATCGGGTGACCAGGCTGGATCAGTGGCATTCTCTGCGCCCCGAGTCAGCTGGTGATTGTCGCTACCGTCGATCCGGACCCGCCACAGATGCGTCGTGGCGTCGAGGTGCTCTCCCTCGAGGTTACGAGTTCGCAGCGTGTACAGCACCCAGGATCCATCGGGAGAGAGCCGCGGCGAGCCGACCACGTTGAGTCGCAAGGTATCGTGCGCTGACAGCACGCGGGGTGTGTCTTGAGCCGAGATCATACGGGGGTGGCCTCCCACGGCACAGAGAGCCATGAGGGCAAGCATCATGAGTCGTTGCACGGGTATCGTCCTCCGGTAAATATTGACGGAGTGGTCCTGGCAGACACCGCTCAAAATATTGGAGGTGCCTCGGGAATGGCGAGACCGTCATGTCTCGGTTCGGACGCACCGAAATGCACACCCTCCGGAGTGCCCTGAACCGCCTGGCCGTTTCCGAAGCTGCCCGTCCTTGGTGGTCTCACCTCGATGTCATGGCCCAATTCCGAGAGCCGGTCACGTGTTACGGGTGGAATCAGGGCTTCAATCCGGACGTCACATCCGGAAAAGGATCCCTTCGTGAAGCGACCGGCCTCCAACGCTTCCTGAATGTCGAAGCCGTAATCGGCGATGTTGGCAACGAACTGCGCGTGGGCTTGCGCCTGATTCCAGCCGCCCATGATCCCGAAGCCGATCTGGACGCCGTCTTTTTCCATGAACGCGGGAATGATTGTGTGTAGTGGGCGTTTTCGAGGCTCAAGCGTATTCGCCTGTCCTTCTTCGAGCGTGAACAGCCCACCGCGGTTGTGCAGCATGAATCCGGTGCCCGGCGGAACCAACCCTGACCCGAACCCGCTGTAGTTGCTCTGAATCAAGGAGACGATGTTGCCGTCCTTATCGATGACCGACAGATAGATCGTGTCGTTGCCTTCCGAGTTCGTGAAGCCCTCGAGGTGCGCTGGTGGGACGCTGCACGCGGCCCGTGCCGAGTTAATGAGGGTGGCTCGCTCTGCGGCCCGTTCTTTGCTCAGCATTGGCCCGACAGGAATCTCGGAAAAGTTCGGGTCTCCAACATAGTGGACCATGTCTGCGTAGGCGAGTTTCTTGGCCTCGATCATCACGTGCAGGGCTTCCGGGCTGTGAAAGCCGTACTCGGATAGTGGGTACTGCTCCATCAGGTTGAGCATCATGAGTGCGGCAATACCCTGCGTGTTGGGGGGAATTTCGCTCACGGTCCAGCCCCGGTAGGTGGTCGAGATCGGTGTTACCCACTCGGGTTGGAATTCGCTCAGGTCCTCCGTGGTGAAGGTACCGCCCTGCTCTCTTGAGATCTGCACAATGGCTTCGGCCGTGGCTCCCGTGTAGTACCCGTCGCGACCGTACTCGGCGATACGCCTCAATGAGTTGCCAAGGTCGGGGTTGCGGAAGATGTCTCCTGCTGCCGGCGCCAGGTCGCCGACCAGAAATGTGGCTTTCGAGTTCGGGTGGCTCGACAAGAATTGCGCGGAGCGACCCCAACTTCCGGCGATGACGGGTGACACCGGAAAGCCGTTTTCCGCATAGAAGATCGCGGGTGCGAGGAGTTCGGAAAACGGTAATGTGCCGAAGCGTTCACGCAGCGCGTCCCATCCGGCGACCACGCCCGGTACTGTCGCGGAGTAGATACCACGTTGGGGCATCTCTTCGATTCCTTTCGAACGGAGGAATTCAACTGTCCGCCCGGCAGGGGCCCAGCCGCTGGCATTGAGCCCATGTAGCTCGCCTGTATTCGCGTCATAGACAAGGGCAAACAGGTCACCGCCGATGCCGTTCCCGGTAGGTTCCATCAGGCCGATCGCGGCGTTGGCGGCGATGGCGGCGTCAACAGCGTTACCACCACGTTCCAGAACTTGGACGCCGGCGCGGGCAGCCAGCGGTTGGCTTGCTGCGACGATGCCGTAGGTCGTCATGACCACCGAGCGTCCCACGACAGGTCGGGGGTGGCCGGGAGAATTACTTTGACCTGAGAGTCCGACACCGAAGGTGGCCACCAGCGTGACCGTCACGATCGTAAGAAGGTGGAATTTCATGGCCATTGTCTCCTGGGAGTCGCTGTCGGTATGGAGGCTCGCTTAAATAGCCGAGCAGCAACGTCACATATTCAGTAATAAGGTCTTACGTTAGACCTTCGGAGCCCGTTTCGCAATGGGTCCGGCTTCCATGGGCTGGCCGCGTCGGTGGGCGTCAACTGCGTCGTGGGACGACCGGCTCTGTATAATCCGAAGCACGCCGTCGGAAAAGCGGGGGGCCGCATCATGGAGCAGGTTCGTGGACCACTCGTAATGACCGCTTGGGGAGGCTGACGTGGGGTCTAAGCAGAGCCGTGGTGGGATGCGGTGGGTCGTGCTGCACTCCCGGAATGTCCGGATTTGCCACTGGATCAACACAATAGCCAGCGGCTATCTCCTGCTGAGCGGTATCCATATCTTCCTAGACTTTCCTGAGCTCTACTGGGGACATACCGGGTATCAGGGCTATCCGGCCATTTTTAAGCTGTCTGATTGGGGCCTCTCGTGGGATGAAGCGGGGGCGTTGGGCAACCGTATGTGGGGCCGGAACTACCATTTCACGTTTGCGTGGGTGTTTCTGGTGAACGGTCTGGTCTATGTTACGTGGAGTCTTTGGACTCCGCATCTGCGCGATCGGTTGTGGCCCCGGCTCGCGGAGTTGTCGCCCTCGGTCCTGCGTGCGGATCTGTGGGAGCATGTGCCCTGGACGGCGGAGGCATCGACGTCATCTCGTGCCACCGCAACGCGTTACGGGTCCTGGCAAAAGCTTTCGTATCTCGCCATTCTCTTTTTCTTTGTTCCTATGATGCTGGTGACGGGCATTGCCCAGTCGCCGGCTTTCACGGCGGCCTGGCCGTGGCTATTGGAGTTGTTTGGCGGACGACAGACCGCGCGGACCTTACACACGATCGGGACCCTGCTTTTTGTCCTCTTCGTTGTAATTCACCTGTTAGAGGTGTTCGCCGCCGGTGCTGTCAATCGGGTGCGCTCGATGTTCACGGGTAGATTGCGTGTCGAATGAGGTGACCTTGCGGGGTACGTGCTGCGAGACAGCGCGTCATCCACCACGTCGAGGCAGAATGAGAGAGGCACACACGCATGGGTGATGAGGCATTGAAATCGGATTCCAGGCGACCGTCTCGTCGGATCACGCGCCGGCGGGCTTTGGCAAGTTTCCCGGCCCTGGGTGGATTGGTAGCGTCCGGTTGCTCAGAGCTGTTCACGCCCCCTACGATCAGGGGCGGGCTCATCGGTGCGGCCGACGTGTTGACTATGAGTACGAGCCGCTGGTTGCTCCGGGATCAGCCACTGGCACGTGAGTTCGGCCGCGACGAGATTGCGCCAAACTTCCCGACGTGGGGTCAAACCAATCCCTCGGACGAGATGTACCAGCAGCATCTCCGAGAAGGGTTTCTCCACTGGAGTCTCCCGGTCGGAGGCCTTGTGGAACGTCCCCGGTCTTTTTCGCTCGACGAACTCAAGCGGCTGCCGAGTCGAACCCAGATCACGGCGCATGTCTGCGAGCAGGGCTGGTCCGCCATTGCGGAGTGGACAGGCGTGCCGCTGGCGCAGGTACTGGAGGCTGCCGGCGGGGTGACGGCGGCCGCCCGTTACGTCGTCTTTCGCGCGGTCGATCGCTGGTACGAGAGCATCGACATGTTCGACGTCGTGCACCCACAAACGATCCTGGCCTACGGGCTCAACGGTGACGACCTGCCCGTGGGCAACGGCGCGCCCCTGCGTCTCCGGGTCGAACGTCATTGCGGGTACAAGAACATCAAGTTTCTACAGTCGATTGAGGTCGTTGACTCGGTCGCCGGAATCCGTCGTGGTACCGGTGGCCTGAGTTCTGATTTCGGCTTTCATTGGTATGGTGGCGTGTAAGGACAGGGTGGCATGAGCGAGTCGCTGCGATCGGTGGTGTGGATCGGAATCGTGGGTTTGGCGGTGGGGCTTTCTTCATCCATGGTGGCGACCGGACGTCAGACCACGGACACCACCGTCAGTGCAGAACAGTTCGACCGTTGGATGCGCGAGTACTCGAACTGGGGACGGTGGGGTGACGATGACGAGCTGGGCACGATCAACCTGATCACTCCACAAAAACGGGTGCAGGCCGCAGAGCTGGTGCGAAACGGAATTACCGTGTCGCTGTCGCGTCGATTACGACTGGGGTCACAGGCGTCCTTTCAACGGGGATTCAAGAATATTTTCGCCTATGGGGGCCCAGGGCTTGGCGAGCGGGTCCAGTGGATCGAGGAACAACATCAACTCGGTTATCACGGTAGCCCGCTGACCCATCTCGACGCGTTGTGTCATGTGGCCTGGGATGGACAGACCTTCAACGGTCATGCGTTTGCCGAGACCGCTACGGAGGCGGAAGGGTGTACGAAAAATGGCGTGGCGCCGCTGGGTGACGGGATCGTCACGCGCGGCGTCTTGATCGATCTGCCGGGTGCGAGAGTGCGGCCCGAAGACATCGAGGCCTGGGAACGAGAAACAGGTGTCACGCTCGAGCCAGGCGATGCGCTGCTGCTTCGAACTGGTGGAGTCGGCGGGTTTCACAATGCCGTGATGCCGTTCATTCGTGAGCGAGATCTCGCAATGGTGATTGCCGATGGTGGCGTCATTGATGGGGGCCCGGTTGAAGATCGCACGACGTTGCCGATGCATGTCTTCACGCTGGTCGCGCTCGGGATGCCGCTGATCGATGGTGTGGACCTTGATGCGCTTGCCGAGACTGCGGCGCGGTTCGAGCGGTGGGAGTTCATGTTCACGGTGGCTCCGCTGCCGGTAGATACAGGTGCTGGGTCTGCGGTGAATCCGGTTGCGATCTTTTGACGTGGAGTTGTCCGTCCTGACGGAGACGCCCTGACCGAAGAAAGCATGAAGCTCGACGTGTCCTGGACCCCAGGACACGTTCGGACCGGCACCCTCCGGTTTTGTCGAGGCCGTGCTCGCGTTGCATTCTGTTGACCATTGTTCAGGCGTATTGGAGAGAGTGTGGCGGGAGCCGACCCGCTGCGGAGGAGCCAATCATGAGGATGCTAACGGGTGTCGTTGCCGTCATGTTCACGGGTGGGATCACGCAGGCGCAGCCGGTTCCATCGCTTTCAGACGATGTACGGGCATTCGTACAGACCGATTCCCCAGTCGTGGCATTGACCCATGTGCAGGTAGTTGACGGGACGGGTGCGCCAGCGGTTCCGGATCAGACCATCGTGTTGCGGGACGGCCGTATCGCCGCGCTTGGCCCGGTCGGGAGTGTCGAGGTGCCAGAGGGGGCCGAGGTGCTACGGCGGCCTGGGCACACCGTGATCCCGGGCATCGTAGGCCTGCACGATCATACGTTCTATATGACCCGTGGCCGTCGAGTGCAGCTTAATTTCAGTGCACCCCGGCTCTATCTGGCCAGCGGGGTCACTACTATTCGGACGACGGGTGCGTTTTCACCATACAGTGAACTGAATCTTAAGCAGTCCATCGCCGATGGTCAGGTCGTCGGGCCTCGGATGTATATCACGGGCCCCTACATCACCGGCGCGGGGGCGATGACACAGATGAAGGCCGTGTCCTCACCGGATGATGCTCGTCGTGTGGTGGGCTATTGGGCGGACGAGGGAGTCGATTGGTTCAAGGCGTATACACGGATCGGGCACGAAGAGCTCGGCGCTGCTATTGATGAGGCGCATCGTCGCGGTATCCGGGTGACCGGTCATTTGTGCTCGGTGTCGTTTACCGAGGCCGTGCAACTCGGTATCGACAACATCGAACATGGATTCTTCACGAATAGTGACTACGTGCCAGGAAAAGAGCTTGGTGTCTGTCCGCCGAATGTACGGCAGAGTCTGCTCGATGTTGATCTTGAGGGTACAGCCGTTGAGACCACCATTCGAGAGATGGTTGACGCCGAGGTAGCCATGACTTCGACCCTGGCGGTCTACGAACTGGGTGTCCCGAACCGCCCACCGCTTGAAGATCGAGTGCTGGAGATGATGGCGCCAGCTGCGCGTGAGGAGTATCTGCAGAGTCGGGAGGAGATTGCGGCCTTAGACGAGTCGCCGATGTCGACATTGTTCCGGAAGGCGCAGGCGTTCGAGAAGGCGTTTGTTGACGCAGGTGGTTTGCTGGCGGCTGGTGTGGATCCCACGGGCATGGGGGGTGCGCTCCCCGGGTTCGGTGATCAGAGAAATTATGAGTTGCTTCTCGAAGCGGGGTTTTTTCCAGAGCAAGTTATCCAGATCATGACGCTCAATGGTGCGCGCGTGCTGGGCGAGGACGATCGATTTGGGTCTATTGAGGTCGGGAAGTCTGCTGACTTGGTCGTGATCAATGGCGATCCCGTGCAGCAACCCTTCCAGATTCGTAACGTCACGCTCGTGTTCAAAGAGGGTGTTGGTTACGACGCGCCAGAGTTGATCGCCTCGGTCAAGGGCTTGATTGGACTACGATAGCCCTCTACAAGAGGCGAAGCGAAACGGGGAACTTCTGTCTCGACCTGTCCTGCATATTCCGGTTGTTGCGGCCAGTACCGCGCCCGGGCGGATAGATAAGTGAGCCGCCCGCAGGCGGATAGAGTTTTGCGTCACGGCGAAAATATTTGTGTTCTGGAGACAAGACATGTCCAGGTCGGTAACGAGGAGCCGTAGGTGACTGGTGTAGCCGTCGTAACACGGGTTGCGTGTGTGCTTGCTGTCAGTGGTGCGATTGGTTTGAGCGTCCTGCCTCTCTTGGCCGCGACGCAGGAAGGGACCTCGCCAGAAACACCGACGTCCGTCTCGGTACGTGTCTTCTCAAACATCAGTGGTGACACTGCCGATGATTGGATAGGAGTTGGACTTGCGGAAACCGTTTCGACTGGTCTGGAGAGCGTCAGTAGTTTAACGGTTGTTCGGCTGAGTCCGTTGGAGACAGGGACCGTGGCGATGGACGTTTCGGAAGGGCTCAACACGACCTGGGTGGTCCGTGGGGCCTACCAACGCCTCGGAGAACAACTCCGACTCACGGCGGAAGTGACGGACGTCGAGACCGGAAATGTACGACACAGCGCGACAATCGATGGTCGTGTGGAAGAGCTGTTTGCCCTACAAGATCGGCTTGTCCTTCAGCTGCGAACAGCGTTCGAGTCGGAGCGTAATCTTCCTCAGCGCGAGGCCGTGCCACGGGTGACGGAGGTGACAGATCCCGTGACTCCGCAACCCGTGTTACGCGAGTCCGCAGGTATTGAACCGAGTCCGCCGCGCACCGGCGTTATCGATGGACCACCGCCACCGGAGGCACCAGCTACCATCAACCGAGATGCGAACGGTCGCGCGACAGTTCGTGCCGTTCGCCTCGAGGGTTCCTGGGAGTTGGATGGCGTGTTGGATGAAGAGATATACGACAACGTTCAGCCCATAGGGGGTTTTATTCAGCAGGCCCCTGACGAAGGGGCTCCTGCATCAGAGCAGACGGATGCCTGGATCTTCTTTGATGATCGAACCTTCTACGTTGCCGCACGACTTTGGGAATCCGTACCGGAGTCGGAGTGGATCGCAAACGAAATGCAGCGGGATTCATTTCAACTGATCAACAACGATGGGTTTCTCGTCGTACTGGACACGTTTTATGACCGCCGGAATGCGTTTGCATTTCGGGTGAATCCGATCGGGGGGTTTAGCGATCAGCAGATCACGGATGAACAATGTTGCGGGAACTCTGACTGGAACCCCGTGTGGGATGTTCGAACCGGGCGCTTCGATGGTGGCTGGACCGTCGAGATGGCGATTCCCTTCAAGTCGCTTCGTTTCCGACCGGGGCCGTCCCAGCTGTGGGGCATCCAGTTTGGACGCGACATTCGCGCACATTTTGAAGAGGCTTACCTGACGCCCGTTGCTATTTCGGCCGGGCCGGGACAGTTTCGTGTCTCTGCGGGAGCGACGCTGACCGGGCTGGAGGTACCCGAAGGTAACCGTACGATCGAAATCAAGCCATACGTCATCGGGTCCCTGGCCACGGACCGGAACGCCATTCCAGCGGTCTCGAATGCCGGAAGCGGGGATTTTGGAGTCGATTTCAAGTATGGACTGACTGAGAATCTCACGGCTGACTTCACGTACAACACCGACTTTGCACAGGTTGAAGTTGATGAGCAGCAGATTAACCTCACGCGATTCAGTTTGTTTTTCCCGGAGAAGCGAGAGTTCTTTCTTGAGGGGCAAGGAATCTTCGATTTTGGACGCGCCCCTGGTTACGATGCGATGGGGTCTAGCCGGGGAAGTGGATCGGGTCCACCGGGAGTTGCCCCTCCGGGAGACGTGCCAACGCTCTTTTTCAGTCGACGTATAGGACTGGAGCAGGGACAGGCGGTTCCGATCCTTGCCGGGGGACGTTTGAACGGGAAAGTAGGTGACTTCAACGTCGGTGCGCTCAATATACACACGGATGAGGCATCGAATACGGGCGCTGTGGCCACAAACTTTACGGTGTTACGGATCAAGCGGGATGTCTTGAGACGAAGCCGTATTGGGGGGATCTTTACCGGTCGCTCCATATCCCAGAGTGGTGAGGGGTCAAATCAGGCGTTTGGCCTCGATGGCTCATTTTCGTTCTATGACAACGTAAATTTTTTTGGTTATTACGCCAAGACGAAGACGCCGAACCTGACAGAAGACGACGAGAGTTATCAGGCGGCGTTTTCTTACGATGGCGATCTCTATGGATTCAAACTCGACCATTTATTGGTGGGTGATAATTTCAATCCGGAAATAGGATTCCTGCGCCGCGACGATTTCAGGCGTACATTCGTGGCGGCGAAATATAGTCCGCGTCCGAGCGCGATTGAAGCCGTGCGGCAGTTCACATGGGGTGGCAGCTTCGATTACATCATGGACGGGGCCGGCCAGTTGCAAACCCGAATCGCACAGGGCCGCTTCCGGGCTGACCTGGAGAATAGCGATAGCTTTTCAGCCGATGTCCAGCAAAGTTATGAATTCTTGTCTCGGCCGTTTGAGATAGCCACGGATGTCACCATTCCTGTGGGTGGTTACACGTTTCAGGATTACATGGCGTCGTACGACATGGGCCCCCAACGCCGGTTTGCGGGTTCACTGTCTATTCAGAAGGGCGCGTTTTTTGGCGGGGACATTACGGCGCTTGGTTATACTCGTGGGCGCATCAATATTTCCCCACAATTCGCGTTTGAACCGAGCGTGTCTGTCAATCGGATTGAGCTCCCGGAAGGTCACTTTACCGCCAAACTTGTGGCGAGCCGGTTCACGTACGCGTTCAATCCCCGAATGTTTGTCGTGGGATTGCTCCAGTACAATTCGACGCGGGATGTCCTGAGCACGAATGTGCGCTTGCGGTGGCTGTACCAGCCTGGCAGTGAACTCTTCGTCGTCTACAACGATCAACGGGATACGCAACTGGCCGGGCGCTTTCCGTTTCTCGAGAATCGTGCCTTTGTGGTGAAGCTGACCCGCCTGTTTCGATTTTGATCTGCCGCGGGGAAGCTCTGCATTGCGTGTGGTGGAATAGCCCGTCTGGCCCTGGTTGCTTTTCGGGGCACGTCGGCCAGCCGCGTATCGGACACAACGCCAAATCACACCGGTCTCTGTTCGTGATCGGGGTCGAGGGGGGCTCGGGACTTGACCTAGCCCCTCGTTGCATGCATGCTCACAACTTCCAGGTCCATTGTCCAAGGAGTATACGAATGAGTCGTTCTCAGAGAACAGGAGCGGTCAGGGGAACCACGTGGCTGCTTGCTGTGGCATTCGGTGTGATTGTTCTGACGGGCGGAAGTCTTCGGGCGGAAGTCCCGGGCACGGCGACCGTGACGGGCACGGTCACGGCGTCGCAGTCGTTTCAGGCAGCTCAGGTCTATCTGCGCAATATTGACGCGGGCATTGTGTACATGGTGTACACGAACGCAGGGAGTTTTCGCGCAGTTGCCCTGTTTCCGGGCAATTACGAGATCAGCGCGAGCACGAAGTATCTCGAGTCTGGCGTACAAACCGTCACGCTTGGTGCGGGAGACGCCTCGGAGGTGAGTCTCAACATGCAAGCGCTCCAGGGTGCGGCGCCAGCGCTGGTCATTCCGGCTGGTCGAACCGCGATGGAGAGTGGGGCGTCCGGGCCGTTCGAGTATGCAAGCTACGACGAGATTTATCCTCCAGGGCCAGGGAAGGCTGTTGCCGAGCAAGTGTGCATGGTCTGCCACGGCGAGAACTTCTTTGCCTCACGCCCGGCTGATGAACGCCAATGGAGGTCTCGTATTGATCACATGGTTGGCAGCACGCTTGGGGAAGAGGATCCCACCAGATACGGACAGGGGTTGCTCTCCTTCCGGGCGTCCATGTTTCGCTTCGGGCGGGAGGATCGTGACGATCTCCTGGAATATGTCGTCAAGAACTTTGGACCTGACAGCAAGGCCCGTCGTGTTCGCATTGAGGAGCACACGCCGATAGACGAGGAAGCTCTCGGCAAGGCGATGTACATCGAGTACTACCTCTCCACGGATGGACCAGGAGAAGGAAACAATGATCCGCAGTGGGCGCGGGACCGGGTTAGCCGTTACGGCCAAGATCCGCGTTTCGATGCCGATGGGAATGTCTGGCTCGTGGATCGCGGGATCCCCCACCGGTTGGTCAAGCTGAATCCGCGGACGGGTGAGCAGAAAGAGTGGCTCTACCCTGAACCCCGGAATGGGAACCACGAAATTCTTATCGATCCGACCGGGATGATCTGGCTACCGGAGCACCGAGGCCGGACCGGAGCCCAGGAAAAGCGGCTTTTGGGGTTCAACCCCGAGACGGAGGAGTTCGAGTACCAGATTCCGATGGATCCGGACAACGTCGTCCGCAATCCTACGAAATTCCTCCAGTCGCTGGCGATGGACTCGAAGGGAAACATCTACGTGGGTTGGATTATGGGCGGCGCCCTGAGCAAGTGGGATCGGGCCACGGGTGAGGTGTCCGTGTTTCGGATTCCCACGCCGCACGCGATTCCCTACGGCGTGGTCGCCGACCGCAATGACAACATCTGGATCGCGTTGTGGAGTGGCGGCAAGATCGTCAAGTTCGATACATCGAACAACTCCTGGACGGAGTTCACGGCACCGACCTATCCCGCACATACACGGCGGCTGAATGTGGATGCGGACAACAACATCTGGTGGGGAATCTATTCGGCTGGCAAGCGTTCTGGAAAATTGGTCAAGCTGGATCAGGCGACCGGTAAGATGACCGAGTGGTCGATCCCCCAGCAGAATTCCGAGCCCTACGATGTCGCTCCCGATCCCGCGGGTAACATCTGGGCTGCCGACGTTGGCCAGCGCACCGACGGAGATCATGGCGCGTCGCTCTGGAAATTCAACCCGGAGAACGAGAAGTTCACGTTCTATCCGAAGCCGCAACGGCATGCGGATTCGCCCAAGATTCAGGTCACTCGTGACGGAGCTGTCTGGTATTCCCCACGGGGCAGTCGTGAGGCGCCGGCGTTTGGCGTGTTGTATCCCGACATGGATGCGATCGACTCTCTCGGGGCGTACTACGAGTTCGGGCCTCCGGGGTATCCCTTTGAAGTGCAGGCTCCGAGTACTTCGGACGGACAGGAGTAACAGTAGAAGAAGGCCGTGTGTGTCCTATCACGCGGCGAATGTTACTCGGTAGGTGTGATAACGGGAGGCATCCACACCGGGGGTGTGGGTGCCTTCTGGTAGTTCGAGGCGGGCGTGGGGCCGGATACGAGAGAATCGGGCCCTGTCTCCGCCTTGCGCCCGCTTAGTGCTCTGGCACGTTAGACCGCAGTGCCTGAAGCCGATGTGCACGACTGCGGGCGCTTTTGGGCGACTCCAGATCTTCCTTGCCCTTTAGGAACGCGTCCTGTTCCGAAGCCTTGATCCGTCAAAGTGAGAGAGTTCTCGCCGAATGGACGACTGCGAGATGCTCTGTTGAAGCCGCCTGCAGGCTCAGGGAGAGGATGCGGCTTCCCGTAACTTGTGGAGGCCGAGCCGCGCGAGCAGGGATTGATCCGTTGATGCCTCCGGGTTGGGCGTTGTCAGTAACTGGTCGCCGAGAAAGATGGAATCGGCGCCGGCCAGGAAACAGAGAGCCTGCGTCGGCTCAGTCAGTTCTAGCCGCCCGGCGCTCAATCGTACCCACGTGCGTGGCATGAGGATACGCGCGACGGCGACCATGCGCACCAGATCTTCCCATGGCACCGGGTCCTGCTCTGCGAGAGTGGTGCCCTCCACAGGAACGAGGGTGTTGATGGGTACGCTTTCCGGCTGCGGATCCTGGCTGGCAAGTTCGTAGAGGAGATCGATGCGGTCCCCGTGTTCTTCGCCCATACCGAGGATACCACCGCAACAGAGTTTGAGCCCTGCCTGGCGAGCTGTTTGCAAAGTGCGCCGTCGATCGTCATACGTGCGCGTGCCAATAATGTTGCCGTAGAACGCTGGACCGGTGTCGAGGTTGTGGTTGTAGTAATCCAGTCCGGCCTCGCGTAGTTGCTGAGCCTGATGCCGTTCCAGCATACCGAGGGTGGCGCAGGTTTCCAGGCCGAGCGCTTTTACCGATTGGA
>CAZPZZ010000047.1:0-23683 GCA_964591245.1 uncultured Vicinamibacteraceae bacterium
GCCTGGCCGACTTGCCCCAATCGATCGGTTCCGCGCATGACCTCCACGCTCACGTCGTGTCGACCTGTCATATCTGGAGTCACCTCGACAGCATATTGACCAAATGCTCCCGTGACAGGTGTCGCCGCGAACGAGCGAACATGCCCCGTTGGCTCCGTCAGTGTTACGCGGACCTCCGCGTCAGCCACCGCCTCAAACAGGTCGTCCACAACAAGGACGTCCATACGCCAGGGATCACCCGCGGCACGTCCTCCCTCGATCAGGAGACGTACCGGGTCGAGCGCACCGGCGCTGAGCCAACGTGCCGCCTGGCGCCAATACCGCTCATACGTGTCGTCGGTCGACGGCATGAGCATCTGCCAGCGCCAAGACGCCTCACCCGTAAAGACCATCGCTCGACCAAACCCAAACCGTTGCACCGCGACCACAGGCCGAGTCTCACCTCCATCGGCTGTCCCCGTGGCCAGTACCGCCGCACCTGGGCGAATGGCCCCCGCCGGCACGACGTTACCTAATGTAGAAAGGGTCGACCACCGCTCTCGTGTGACGGCAGCATCATCGGCCAACCGCATGATGGGATGCCCTTCGCCCTCCTGGGTGACCTCCACACGGTGTGGCATCCCCTCCAGCCGAGACCATCGGTAGTCATCGGGCCCAATCCGCGCCGCAGGCTCGAGGGGAAGCACGCTAACCAGTTCCGTCTCCCAGAGCCCCCGTGCCGCAAACGACCGTGCCCCCATCACCAGGAGCCCACCTCCTCGCTCGGAAACAAAGTCCCGCGTCATCTCGATCTGAGCAGGGCGAAGCAGTGTTTCCTCCGCGTTGGCCAGGATCACCGCATCATAGGCAAACAAGGCCTCCCTCGTCTCCGGATAGCCAGAGGCTAGCGCTTGTGTCCGCTCCGCGTGTCCCTGAACATAGAAGGTCCGCTCACCTCGATCGTTTTGGCCCTTCTGAATCACGGCATCGATCTCGAGGCCAGCGTCGTCATGAAGAACCCGTTTAAGGAAACTGTGCTCGTAGCCGGGGGCACCTTCAATGAACAGTAAACGCCGTGGTCTTTCTGGCGGTGGAACCAGAACGCTCTGCTCATTGTTCCCGGACACCAGTTCGGACTCCTCTATAGGAATCGCCACGGTATACTGCGACGTTGACGTTTGCCTTGGAGAAACTGGAATCATTCGGCGAACCACACCCCCACCAGCCGGCGGATCAATCTCCAGTGTTTGGATAAGTTCGCCATCTTCGAGAACCCGAAGTTCGAAGGACTGGGCCTCAAACCCATGGGACGCCACAGATACGGCCAGTTCGATGAACGAACCCGCCGCGAATACGGGACCAACCGTCAGATCGCGCACTTCGCGATCGCGAAGAGGAGTGCGTGCACCGATCGCAATCGGAAATACGGGGGGACCAGACCTATGCGTCCAATCCCGGCCATCTGTAATCCCCCCATCCGATACCACAACAATTCCCGCTATCTGCCGATCTCGATACCGGTCGCGAATCGCCGTCAGGGCAGCGGCTAAATCAGTACGCCCGGCATCGGGACGTTGCAACGCCGGATCGAACGGCTCGAGAGTGTCACCAAAACTCCACGTAGCCAGCTCGACATCATCACGCAACACGGGCTCGAGTTGATCTCGTATCAGGGCCACACCGGCCTCGAACCGACTGACTCCGTCGACATCGGCGATCCCCATGCTTCTCGACCGATCGAGTAGTACCGGCACGACAGCCCGCGGAAACTCCACCGGCTCCAAACGCACGGGCCGAGCCAGTAACGCCAACAGCAAGACGAGCACTGTCACTCGCAGGCCACCCAGCACCCACCGCCGTTGTATCGAAAGTCGCAGCCCGGAACCGGCGTACGAACGATAGGCACTGAGAATGACCAGGCCCAGAAGCGCCGCTGTCAGCCACCAGGAGTAGGGAGAGGCGAAACGCATGAGAGGTCAATAAAAAGCGCGATTCCCGATTAACGCCCGGGCAGGCCTGACCGCGGTGATCCACTGGCAAGCGAACGATAGTAATCACCAACGAGCCGCCGATACTCCGCCGGAAGTGCGTCAGTTTCATCGGCGCCTGCGCTCACCCGGTCAGCACGAGCAAGCGCCGCCAGTCGCTCGGCGCGATCGAGTTCCAACCACTCCAACGCCAACAGGAGATTACGCTGGAGCGAGACCCAGCCCGCAAAATCCTGTCTAGCTGCATCCGTGCCTGGCGCCGACGAACTCCGCCAGTAACTCGCCCATGCCTCCAGTTCTCGATCAAGTTCCGGATTCTGACGACGAAGTGCCTCCAGCAACTCAGGCTGGGCGTCGAGGCCTTGAACAAGTTCCCGCTGCGCATCGGCACGCTGCCCACCGGGCGCGCCACCAACGTCGTCTCGCTCTCCCTCGCCGTTCCTGGCCTCGACGGCCGAGTCACGGGATTCACCTTCTGCTGGTTGACCGCCCGCCGCCGCCTGGCCAGAAGCCACCGCCTCCTGAGACCTCGACGACGCCTCGTTTTCGCGCTCCAACTCCGCGCCGGCACGCTCGCCCCCTGCCCCAGAGGCCCCTCCCTGGCCGTCCCGTTGGGACGATGCGTCCTGAAGCTCACTCAAACGCCGGCGCAGCGCCTGCGCCGCCGAAAGCTCCTCCGCAAGTTGACGTCTCTGCGCCTGCGCTCCCGTTTCACTCCCTGGACCGCCCTGCAATTGCTGCTCGAGTTGACGCATTTCACCAAGCGCATCGCCAGCGCCTTGCCGAGCGGCTTCGGCGTCTTCGCGACGAAGACCACTCAAGACGCGTCGCATCTGGTCCGCGATACGCTCCACGGCCTCACCAGCGGATTGGGGGGTCCCACTCTGTGAACCTTCACTAGCGGCCTGATCTCCAGTTTGCTGGCCACGGTTCATGCGACTCGCCAACTCCTCAAGCTGCTCACGTAATTCCTGTTGCTCCCGCATCAATCGCGCCAACGCCCGCCGGCGCTCCTCTGCAGTCTCCTCCGCGCCCACCTCGTCGGCCAGGGCAGCTTCCAGTTCTGCCTGGCGGCGCGCCAATTCCCGCAACCGCGCCAACACCTCACTCTCTCCCCGCTCCCGTGCCCCCTGATCCGGCCGGCTCGTCGTCTCAAAATTCGTCTTCTGGTCGCGACGAAGTTCGCGATCGAAAAGAGCCGAGAGATCCTGCTGGGCCTGGCCACCGGCCGAGCGCCCCCCCTGTCCTTGCTCCAGCCGGACCTGCTTCCGTCGGACAGTGGCCTCCGCGGTAAGGAGTTGGTTGAGTGCCTCCACCTCAGAAGGAATGGCCGCGGATGTATCCAAGGCCTCAAGTGCCGTCACAGCCGCGGACATCGCATCCACAGCGGCACGCATAGCCACACGTTCCGGCGGAAGCCCTTGATCTCCGAGCCGACGGCCACGCCCGCGACTACTCATCCGCTCTGACGCGGCTGCCGTCGTGTTGCGCAGCTCCGCCTGCGCCGCGGCCACGACCTGCGTGTCATCGGCGGCGCTCTCGGCGTCAGCGGATTGCTCGAGACGCCACGTCGCCACGATGATCTGCTTCTGCACGGCGGCAAGATTCTGAATTTCTGCCGCGTCCTGCCCTAGCCCCGAGTGGCTTTGCGCTTCCTCGAACTCTTGATCGAAGGGTCTGACCTCAAGAAAAAAGAGGTCTGAACGTGCCTGAGACGCTTGGCCGGCTCGACCCACTGCCCGAACTTGGGCGAAGTAGGTGATCACGTCACCAGGGTTGACCGCAAGATCTTCGACGAACATCGTCCTGACTCCGGCAACCGAAGCACCAGGCGCGGCAATCTGAAATGGCACAACCTGCTCCGAGCGACCGGCCACGGTGTACACCAGGTCAAGCGCCTCCACGCGATAGTCATCGTCGGCACGCGCTTCGATCGTCACTTCCTCCAACGGAGTAATCTCGCGATCTCCGACCGGGCGCAACACCTCGACCACGGGAGGACGGTCATGCGTAACTCGAATGAGATATTCCGACCGGTCGCGTGTCGTCAGCCCATCGGTATCCGTGATAGTCACGGTGTAGACATCATCGGCTTCCACCACGAACGTGGCTGCCCGCACGCCTACACCAGAGGGCTCAAGCACGACGCGGCGACCATTCCCCAGTACGAGTGCACCGGCCTCAATCGACGTGTCCGCATAGACCAGGGCCCGCACCTGCGTCCCGGCTGGCGCGAAGACATCGCCGCCATCCTCTTCGAGCCGCACCGGGAACCCGGTGAACGAAGGATAGGTGTACTCGATGTCAATACGCTCGATCTGCGGCGGGTTCAGGGCACGGACCCGGTAATCAGAGGAGATACGTCTTCCCGCGCGAATGCGATAGGTAAAACTGTCGTGCACCTCGGAAAATTCAGAGACATAGCCATCGATCGTCTCCCGCATCTCGATCGATCGGGGATTCTCCCCGCCGAGCACTGACAACGTCGGTGCGGTTCTCAGCCCTTCTTGCCCCACACCACGAAGCCGGGCCCTGACGCGGACGGGCTGCCCCGCCATAATCCGCACGTCGCCTGGGTCCACGTCGATCGTCATCGTACCGGGAAGCGCATGGAACCACGCGGTCCTGGTAATCTGCGCGAGCGGCTCGAACCCCCACGCCACCACGACGATAACTCCGACAACCGCAAATCCGCCCCACGCGCCGGCGCGTCTCAACACCGCAGACGGCACGACTCTACGCACATCGAACGCACGCAAGCGCCGGACTGACTCATCGAGCACTAGATCGGCAAATTCCGTAGGCGTCGAGGACGCGTCAACCTCGACCGCACTGACCACGCTGTCCGCAAGCTCCGGACATCGCTCCTCCACAAAACGCGCCACACGACGATCTGGAGGCCGTTCTCGCAACGGCCACAGTACCCGGACGGCAAACCCAATCAGGCCAACCAGCGCGACGCCTACCACCACGAGGATGATGAGATCTGACGGAACCAGCGCTAGCTCAAGCGCGAGGATACTCAGCAACACTACGCAGACCGACGCCAGGACCTGCGCACCGCCCTTGATCCAGCGCGCGGCCAACCAACGACGCCTCACACGCGCAAGCACCTCACGAAGAGCTACGACATGCGTCTTAGTCATGCGTCATAATTCTCTCATTGGCTCCCGAGGCCAGCAACTGCGTTGGACCCTCGCCCGACGATTCCCTCTGCCACAAGTACAAGGATCATCGCCATTAGCAGGTATCGCCACAAATCTTGTGTCCGCGCGCGCTCGCCGTCGCCCTCGCGTACCGGCGCAACGTCCACCTCAGTCAGGCGATCAAGTGTCGCATCGAAGGCCTCTGGTGACATCGGAGCCGGATCCGATTCTCTTGTATCGACATTCAACACGAATCGCTCGCCGCCACTCTCGATGACACCGGGAATATCCGCGGTCCCCGTCGGCCCCTGACCAACGAACAACTCGTGCGACGCCGCGCGATCCAACGCAAGATGACGCACGACCTCATGCAGGAACGGAATGAACACCGGACGCCGATGCAGATCATTCCATTGCCCGCTCAGATCTGAGCCCAAGACCAGCACTCGTCCCCGACCTACCCGGTACTCCACCAGGGCCGGTCGTCCATCATCGAACGTTGCGACGACATAGCTCTCCTCGTCTGCCACCGAGACCGTCCGGGTGAACCGTACCCTGCTGAGACCGGCAGCAAGGGTAGAAAAGGCCTGCATGATCGGATGCCGGAGATCTTGCACTGTCAAACTCGCCGGCTGCGAGTGACTCAGCGTCTCGCCAAAGCTCACGACCGGAGACTCTCCAAATAGCCCGGTCAGCCCACGCGGTTCAAACGAGGGCCCGGCCACCATCAAGAGCCCCGCTCCTCGTCGTACAGCGGCCGCCAATGATTCACGGCCACGCCCTTCCAGCCCCCGCGTGCCAACCAACAGTACACTTTGCGCACGTTCAAGTGGGGTCACGCGGGCGGCCAATTCTGCCGCAGGGACCGTCTCCACTGCGAACGGAGGCGCATCGTCTCCCACACGGAGAGCGGGTCCCAAGTACTGCATGTCGCCCTCGGTCCCGCCGGTGATCACAAGCACGGAAATCGGTGGAGGGGAATCCAACAGGTAATACCGCGCATTGTCGGCTGCGTAGCCCACTCCATCGCTCGCCGAAACCGTGACCACGCCGCTCGATGGTAATGGCCCCGGAAACCGGACTATCGAGCGCCCCGACCCAAGCGTGACCCTCCGCTCGACTACGGGTTGCCCCTCCACGGCGAGAGAGACCTCAGTCTCACCAGCAAGGGTCCCCACTCGCAACAGAACAGCTTCCGCACCGTTGGAATCCGCCTGGATATCCACGACGGCAACGTTGCTCCTCGGGGGATCCACCGCGCGTACTTCGACGGCGATCTGTGCGGCAAGTCCTCCGGTGCCCTCGGCCCACCCACTCTCCTGACGGTCGGTCACGACAATGATCCGGCCGGTTCGATCCCCTATAAGCGTAGACGCTGCCGCAAGACCGACTGGATATTGCGTTCCATGTGCCCGTGGCACAAGGCCCGAAATCGCCGCTCTCGCGATGGCGCGTGAAGTTCCCAGTTCGGTGAGGACCCGGGCCTCATCGTCGAACGCGACGACCCCTACGAGATGGCTCAACGGGGTCTCGTCGAGTTCCTCGAGCGCCGCTGTACGCAGGGCCTGGATCTGCCCCGGCGCCGAAAGGCTAAACGAGGTATCCAGCAGCACGACCGTCACGGGCTGGTCCGCCACCGGTGTAGTTTCAAGAAACGGCCTTGCGAATGCCAGAACCAGCAGAATGAGCGCGACAACCCGCAAGGCCAGAAGTAACAAGTCACGCAGCCGTTGACGGCGGGTCTGCTGCAGCGTGGCCCCCTGGAGAAACCGCACATCACTGAACGGCTCACGGGGCAGCCGTTCCCGCCGCATAAGATGCAGCACGATCGGCACCGCTACGGTCAGCGCTCCAAACAGGAACGCCGGCACGAGAAATCCCAGGTTCACCAGCGCCTCCCACGGGTCGAGAGATACGCCAGCAGCGCCGAGTCCAGCGGATGCCGAGTATCGACCAGGTGATAATCGATATTTGCGAGCCTTAACTCACGCCGATAGCGCTCCAGCAGCGCGTCCAGTTGCGCCAAATATTGCTCACGTACGCGGCCAGGCACAGTTGGCACCTGATCGGCGGTCTCCAAATCTTCGAAACGCACCGGCCGCTCAAACGGAAAGGTCAACTCCGCGGGGTCAAGGATCTGGAAGACCAACACCTCGGAACCGCGATACCGCAGGTGCTTCAGCCCCTCAATAATCCGCTCTGGCTCGTCCAGCAGATCTGAAACCAACACCACCAGCCCACGGCGCCGCATCCGCTCGGCCAATCGATGCAAGGGGACAGAGACGTTCGACCGCTTCCCCACGGCAGCGCCACTCAACTTGGCGAGAAGGGTTCGAAGATGTCCACTCCCCGTACCAACCGGAATCACATCGACCACTTGATCGTCAAAAAGCGTCAAACCCACCCCGTCTCGCTGACGGTGCATCAAGTAGGCAAGCGAACCAGCCACGTAGGCGCCATACTGCAGTTTGGAAACAGAATGCGAGCCGTAGCCCATCGAGGCACTGACATCGAGAAGCAGATGGCATTCGAGATTTGTCTCGGCCTCGAATTTCTTGACGAAATATCGATCACGCCTGGCAGCCAGCTTCCAATCAATTGTGGACGGATCGTCGCCAGGTTGATATTGGCGATACTCACTGAACTCGACGCTGAATCCCTTGAAGGGGCTACGGTGCAAACCAACCAACACACCCTCGACGACGGCGCGCACAACAAGCTCAAGTGATCCAAGGCGTGCCACAAGGGCGGGGTCGAGGAGAAACGGCTCGCGTCCGGGCACAACGGACATCCTCAGAGCCTGGCTGACAACACTATTTCGAAATGAACTATCACATGCCACTCGCAGGAGGCGGCACGATTTCGAGCAACCGAGTGATCACGGAGTCAGCGTCCACCCCATCCGACTCCGCGTAGAAATTGGTTACGATTCGATGTCGCAAGATCGGTGGCGCCAACGCACGCACGTCTTCGACCGACAGGTGATATCGCCCCTGCATCAATGCACGGGCCTTCCCTCCCAAAATTAGCGCCTGGGACGCGCGTAAACTCGCCCCCCACTTCACCCACTTCGACACGAATTCCGGAGCGTTCGGTTGGCCCGGCCGAGAAGCATCGACCAGGCGTACCGCGTACCGGGCCACATCCTCGGCAACCGGCACCTGTCGGACCAGGCGCTGCAGACCCAGAATGTCCTCGCCGCTCAACACCTGGGTCAGGCCCGCATCTTCGTCGCCAGTCGTCGCTGTCACGACATTGACTTCTTCATCCTCTGACAGATACCGAACAACGATGTTGAACATGAACCGATCAAGCTGAGCCTCCGGTAATGGATACGTCCCTTCGAGCTCGATCGGGTTCTGCGTGGCCAGAACAAAAAATGGACGCTCTAAATCGTACGTACGGCCGCCGACCGTGACGTGATACTCCTGCATCGCCTCGAGCAAGGCGGCCTGGGTTTTGGGCGGCGTGCGGTTAATCTCGTCCGCCAACACAATCTGCGCGAAGATGGGGCCTTCGTTAAATTTTAGCGAACGGTATCGACCAGTCTCCTCCAAGATCTCGGTGCCAGTGATGTCCGCCGGCATCAGATCCGGGGTGAACTGAATGCGTTTGAATTTGAGGTCGAGAACATCCGCAAGTGACCGGATAAGCCGGGTCTTCGCGAGCCCTGGCACACCGGTCAGGAGGCAATGCCCCCCAGTGAAGACGGCGGTGAGGATGAGATCGATCGCCTCACTCTGTCCGACGATTACGCGCCGCAGTTCCGCCAGAATACGGTCGCGGCTGGCGGCGAGTCTTGCTACGCCCGTAGCGGCATCATCTGCGGTGCTGGTCATACTTTCTCAACATGAAGCAATCGCGGCGCAGCATCGGCATGGGCTCAGTGTGTAAGCGCATACGTAATCTCATTGATCATCATGCGGTAGGCTTGCGCGGTGTATTTGATGTAACCGGGATAGTCCTCGGCATTCGACCATTCCCAGCCATCCCCCATATCGGTATTGAAGTTGAACAATGCCATGGCTCGACCATCGTCATCTTCAATCGCGTAGATACCGGCTTCAACCCCACCCTTCTCCCAGGTGACCCCGTTAAAGAATGATCCAAGTCCGGGAATCTGAGGATACTCGGCAAGCTGATAGAAACAGCTGAATATCGGATGGTCGACCGACAGTTTGACGATCTCCCGTTCTGGGAATACCCGCTTGAGTTCCTGCTGCACGAGGTCGAACTCAACGGGACCATGAAAATCATCGAAGGTTGCTGTACCTCCGCGTAGCAGAAATTCCCTCAGAATTTCTACCTCCTCGGCGGTCAACCGCAAATTACCCGGCTCGACGAAGTAGATCCACGGATATTCCCACAGGCGTTCGTCGGTAAGAGAGAGCACGACCGGCTCATTAACCGTGATCGCAGTGACCTCACCAAGGCGGCGTGACAGATTTTGCTCAGCGGCCGGGCCGTCGATCGCCCAGGGGTCGCTCCAGTACTGCGCTCGAAACGCTCGTAGTTGCTCCTCCCACGAACCGTAACGAATGCGCGCGAAGGTCCACTCAAGTCCGGCCAACTGAGGAGTGGGTGGAGCCGAGTCGATATCGGTAATGAGCGCACCCGGCGGTTGTTCCGCCAGAAGGGACATGCCAGCCCACGGCCATGCCAACAATCCAACAACGAGCACACAGGACCGGAACCTCACAGACCGGTCTCCACGATCTCCAGCAGCAAAACCTGGGCACGCTCGTACGTTGGTGCGATTTCCAGAGCAGCAATGACTTGGCGCTTCGCGTCGTCGAGCCGCCCCCCACGCAAATAGCTCTCAGCGAGGTCTACATGCACGGACACTCGATCGACCGGCCCAGCAGCCAGAGTCACCTCAAGTTCACGCGCCGCCAGGGTCAGGTCCCCTTCTGCCAACGCCAATCGCCCCAGCGCCTGATGAGGTCCCGCGTCGAAAGGATCCAACGCCGTAATCAGCTCATACGCTCGTCGCTGCCGTATCTCATCACCAGCTTCCTCGGCCAGCGCGGCGAGCTGACGCGCCGCGGCAACGGCGCGGTGATCGTGGTCAAGATGAGATTCCAAGTGCTCCATGGCACGGGCCCTATCCCCTTGCTCCAGAGCGATCTCCGCCAGCGGAAGATGTGCGCTACTCTCGCCAGTCGCCATCGGTGCCAATGTCGCGGCTTTCTCAAACGCGACCGTAGCTGCCTCAATCTCGCCAGCTGAGCGTAATGCGTAGCCGAACGAGAGCTGAACCGGAAAGCTGTCAGGGTGCTCTTCATTCAGCACACGCAGCCGGTCGAGCGCCTCACCTGGTTCGGAAACGGGAAGCGCGTCATCCGGCTCCCTCATCGCTTGCTGTAAGGCACCAAAACGTGTCTCGACCGCATCATCGAAAGATGCCTGCAACGTGTCGAAGTCCAGCCCGACCCGCGTGAGCGCAGCCTCGGTGTCTAGGCCATCGCCATAGGCCCGAAGGAGTTGATGGATCACCGACTCGCCATACGCTTCAATGATGTGTTCCACCAGCACCGATGCCTGGAAGTACGCCATCGAGATCGTTTCGGGCCGGGAGAACCCCCCGTTGAGATCGCGCAACGACAGGACGTTACCCTCATTCAGATCGCGGGCAAACCCAAGATCTTGATCTCGGGCCCAGTCCAATCGGGCTCTCTTCTCCTCAAACGTCGACAAGCCTTCGGTTAACCATCTGGGTACCCGCTGGTTCGACATCTGCAGGGCAAAGACATGCGCCATCTCATGCCAGAGCGTCGACTCCCAGTTGAAGTCGCCCGGGGAACGTGCGCGGGGTGAATCAAGTGTCACGACCTTCCCGAAGCAGGCTCCCAGGGCCCCGATCATGCCGGGTAACCCAAGCGTGCGCACCGCGAAATGGTCATGCTGAGGAAAGACTTCAATCAGAATCGGGCCTTCCACTTCGAATTCATACAGGTCAGACAGATCGTCCAACGCTCGCTGGCTCAGTTCCAGCACATAGTCCTTCAGCACGGGCGATTCGTCTGGATGCAGACGGACAACGATGTCGCCCTGCTCGAATGTCTCAAACTCATCTAGCGTATCGAGCATTTCAAGCAGGTTGTAGGTCACCACATCGTAGGGATCTGCTTCGAACGAGCGCTCGAGTGCCTGACGCGCACCGGGCTCGTCACCGGTACGCAGGAGATGCATTCCCAATTCGGCGTAACTTCGCGTATTGCCCGGATCCAGTTCCAGGCCCCGACGTACCAGAGTCACTGCCTCTTCAAAGCGGTAATTCCGCGCGGTGAGATTACCTGCCGCCCGGTAAACATCGCCGTAGACCGGATTAATCTCGAGCAAGCGGGCGACTTCGGCCTCGAAATCGGCTACGCGGTCTTCCACGTAGGCCACTGCCGCCACGAGCGAACCGGCTTCAAGGCTATGCTCGTTGATCTCCACGGCACGACCGAGCGACTCGCGCGCGGCATCGTGATCACGATCATCGAGGTCGCGTTGCGCCAAAAACAGATGGGCTTCCAGGAAATCTGGATCAATCTCCAGCGCACGGCCTACCGAAGATCTCGCCGCTGGAGGGTTCGTGTCCGCCAATGCCCGCGCCAGCCCGAGATGCGCCGGGGCCCATTCGTCATCGAGCGTCAGGGCGTCTCCGAAAGAGCGAGCGGCCTCACGCTGATCGTATTTTGCCGTGAACAACTCGCCCCACAGAGTCTGAATGGCTGGATCATCGGGGGCGGCCAGCGACGCGTTGCGCACGAAACGGTTGGCGAGCTGAAACTCGTCGAGAGCCCTGGCAGCCAGTGCCGCCCGGTACAGATCGAGCGCCTCTGATGAGCGTTGCAAACGACCTATGAGCACCCGAAAACGACGCGTCGCCTCATCGTGAAGACCGAGATACTGCTGCAAGAGGGCAAGCTCAAGCGAAGCTCCGCTGATTGGGTGGCGCTCCGCAACCGGCATGAGTCTGGCCTCAGCAGCGGCGTAATCACCACGCAGAAAGTCCAGACGCGCAAGTACCGCAGCCGCCGACGGATCGGACGCATCCCGCTCTTCGGCCGCCGCGCGCGCCTCGTCGTAGGCTCCGTGAGCAAACGCACGGGTTACCGCTCGGTGGAAATCTGCTTCCTGCACCCGCGTGTATTGAGGCTGCGCAAACACCGCGGTGGCCCCACCCACGAGCACGCACACTACGGCCGAGATGACCCATCTCATCGCCACTCGGCTCCTCCTTCCTGAACTGTCATGTGTCAGTGGATTATAGCGACCCGTGACGAGAATCTGGTACCTACTCACATTGACTCCCCGCGCCAGGGGTCCGCGCGCGCCGCAACCAGTACGGTTGCGAGACCACGTACCTACAAGTATTCGAACAAGTGTCTTGGAACCTTCACCACTCCTGAGAACTCAGGTCTACAAGAATGCGACCGATTGGTGAGAGGGAATCTCGAATCTGCGTCGACACTGGGAGCACGACAACATGTCGTCGACCCGCACCATATAATCCCGAAGCTTCCGATACATTTCACGGTCATCCGCATCGGCACCACGGGGCGGCTTCTCTTTCTTCAGACGCCGAATCCACCGCACCTGGTACTCCGCTCGATGCCCGCACTTCGGGCACGTGTACGAAGCCGGCTTCAGTTCCTCACGCTCATTGAAGAAATCCCGTTCGTGACGTGACATATTGTTGATGATACTTGAGAGCGGTCTCCAGTGCGCACAACGCTGCCAGCTAGTAAATCATGATGAACACGGTTGTCTTCTACATCTCCGGGCACGGATTTGGCCACGCGTCCCGCCAGATCGGGGTCATCAACGCGCTCCTGGCCGCCCGGTCAGGCACCAGAGTGGTCATCCGGACCAGCGCACCCCAGCGGCTGTTCGACCGGTCCATCGAGGCTCCGTTCCTGTGGGAGCCCGGAGAACCGGATACCGGCGTGGTCCAGGTCGATAGCGTCACGGTCGACCCAGCAGCGTCCATCCGGCGGGCCTGGGATTTTCACGCCACTCTCCATGACCGTGCCGCAAGGGAAGCCGTCTTCCTCCGACGCCTCGGGGCCACGCTAGTCGTCGGCGACATTCCCCCTCTGGCATTTGCGGCGGCGGCCGCGGCCGAGGTTCCTAGCGTTGCGATAGGCAACTTCACGTGGGACTGGATCTACGCGTACTATCAGGGCGACACGCCTTTCCCACCACACCTCCTCCCGATCATCGAAACCGCCTACCAACAGGCCGACCTCACGCTCCGGCTTCCGATGGCTGGTGGATTCGGGGCCATGACCACCGTTGTCGACGTCCCGCTCATCGCCCGCCACGCGCAGCACACAGCCACCGAGACCCGTCGCCTCCTCGGGTTACCGAATGACCTGCCACTCGTACTGCTGTCGTTTGGTCGATACGGACTTGGTGCGATCAACTGGGACACCGTACTCGTGGGCGGCGCGTTCGGCGTCGTTATTACGCACGATCCCGTTGAGGATGGTTCAGTTCAACCAATCCCGGTTGATGCGGTTCCCTCCGGTCTCTACAGGATTGACATCCCACGAATCGAAGCGCTTGGGGTCACGTACGAAGACTTGGTCGCCGCAGTGGACATCGTCCTGACCAAACCCGGCTACGGCATCATCGCAGAATGCGTCGCCAATGACACCGCGTTGATCTACACGTCTCGCGGGAAGTTCGCGGAGTACACCGTACTGGTCGACGCCCTACCACGCCTGCTCCGCTGCGCCTACATTACGCAAGAGGATCTCTTCGCGGGGCGCTGGGCGACAGCGGTCGACACGGCGTTGCGGTGCCCCGGCGTACCACGCCCCGCCACGAATGGAGCCCAGGTTGTCGCTGACGGCCTTCTCGCCTACCTCGGCTAGCAGCTGGTTCACTTGGTACACGTGACGAGAGACCAGATCCGCGGGATGTTGACCTTTTCGATCGTGAGGGGTTCCAGTTCCGCCTGCTCCAGAAATCCCGGTAGGTCAAGGTCTGCCTTGAACCCGAGGTGAACGGTCACTGGCGAAATGAATTTTTCAATACGCGAGCCAACGCGGTTGGTACTCCGGAAGTGGTTCAAGAACACAAAACGCCCACCCGGGCGGCACACCCGACGCATCTCACGCACCGTCTTTACCGGATCCGAGACCACGCTGAGCGTGTAGGGCGCGTAAACGATGTCGAAGGAATCATCCGGAAAGGTAAGCGCCTCGGCATCCATCTGTTGCAAGCGAACGTTCGTGACCCGATGCCTCGCCAGGCGACGCGACGCTTTCCCGAGCATCGAGACAGAAAGGTCAATACCGGTCACATGGCAATTCGAGGGGTACAGAACCGCGTTGATACCCGTTCCGACCCCGACCTCAAGCACTTGGTCACCTTCCCGAATACCAAGTCGGCCGATTGACTCAAGACGCCCTGCGTGCAATGTCGGTCCGAACCACCAGTCGTACCAGAGGGAAATGCCTTCGTAGACGTCTTTGACGAAGGGGGTCTCGACATCGATCACGGAGAGCGCACGGGAACGAATGTCCGCCGACCCCAGCGATTCCTTGGTATCTGACTCTTTCAGCGACAACGACATGAACACGCGCTCCGGGTGGCGCCCGATTGGAAAGGGCCTGGCCACGTGAACGACGACTCAGGGCAGTGCGCGACAGTCCACGCCCGACCTCCGAGACGGGAATCGGATGACTATAGCGCGTCACTGATCAATCGGCAACTCACAACCCGACGAACACCGTTCACAACGTCTGAGATCCCCTCGATGCGAAGGACCGCGCAGGTTCATCACCATACGCCCATGGGGCTCTGACGGCGAGCCAGAATCAGTTCCACCGGCGGCATCTCGCGCCACTTGCCGGGAAGACCCACCATTCGGACAACACCCCCGCGAACATTACACAACCCGCCGTCGCACCAACTGCTACCGGGCACCATGTTGATCGCTCACGAGTTGGACGCCCCACATCCAAGAACGAAGGTAAGGCTAACGCCCGCTCTCCGTAGACGGTACTCGCCCTGCATCGGCACTGTGGCCCCGCGCATCGCCAGCTCGGCTTGCAGGCTTTGGATCCATATAAACACTTCAATTTCAATACCTTGAAGGCACATGACTATTGACACAACAGAACCGGACCAGCTATCGTCACAAAGCTTTTCTCTGGGGTATCTTGCCTCATGGAAATTGTCAGGGACGAGTCGATCTGGGGCACAGCCTCGCTAGGATTCGAGAATTCGTGGGCCAGCAAATCGGGTTTCTGTCGCTCGATTCGGTACTCCTCACGACGCTCGTGATCAAAGTCGCGATCGCGGCAACGCTGGCCACCATGCTCGTTCGATTCGGTCAATTCCGGCGGATCCTGCTCACCGAAAAGCGCGCCTGGCGGGAGCGCCTCACCTTTGCCATTGCCTTCGGTATCCCCATCAGCATCGGGGTCACCTCCCGCTTGCTCGTGAATTACGACGCCGCCGACCTGTCACTCTCCGGGTCGTTTCTCGCCGGACTCATCGCCGGCCCCTACGCTGGCGCCATCGTGGGGTGCCTTGCGGGACTCCCCGCTCTGGTCACCGGAGAATGGATCGCCATCATCCTCATGATTGGCTGCGGCTTTGCCGGGGGTGGGTTGCGAGAACTGTCGCCCAAGGAAGCCATCTGGCACGTGACCCCCTTGTTGCTGACAGCACTCCACCGTCATACCTGGAAACTCTTCGGCCGATTCCATATCGACTGGCAGATCACCTTGCTGGCCGGTCCCATCGGACTCGAACTCCTGCGACAAACATTGGGACACCGCTTCCAGAGTCACCGCCTGTTCTATCTCGAACCCACCAACATTTGGGTCGGTGGCCTGGTGGTACTTACCACCGTCCTCTCCGTCGCTGTGCCGATCAAAATCTGGAACACCGCACGCATCGAACACCGACTGCAGGAACAGGAAAAGCTACTTCTGCGCGCCCGGATGCAAGCGCTCGCCAGTCAGATCAACCCACACTTTCTCTTCAACACCCTCACATCAATTTCGTCGCTTGTTCGCTCCCAACCAGAAACAGCACGCATCCTCATCGGCAAACTTTCCGGCCTGCTACGGCGTCTACTCAGTAGCCAGGAACATTTTGTAACGCTGCGTGAAGAGATCGCGTCCATCGACGAGTATCTTGACATCGAGACCGTCCGCTTCGGTCCCACGCTCATCGTGAACAAAAAGATTGCACCAGAGACACTCGATCAGATCGTACCGAGCATGCTTCTCCAGCCCCTGGTGGAAAACTCGATCAAACATGGCGTCTCTCGAAAAGTCGGTGGGGGGCACGTCACGATCTCGAGCGATCGCATTCAAGGTCACACGGTGATAGAAGTCACCGACGACGGCCTTGGGATGGTCACTGAGGGACTCGACTTAGAGGCAATGGATGGAATCGGGCTACGTAATGTCGACGAGCGTCTGCGAGTGATCTATGGCGCGAACTATCACTTAAAGCTGAGCAGTGTGCCTGGCCAAGGCACCTGCGCTCGTATCGAAATACCCGAACTCGCCGTGCCTCAATCCGCGACCGCCTAACGAATCCATCCCGGAGTAGCCGAGAACCTATCTCGCTTGGTACAATGCCGTTGAGAATCCTGATCGCCGACGATGAGCAGCCCGCGCGCAATGAACTATGCTTTCAGCTCGGGCAGCTCGAAGATGTTGAAGTCGTCGCTCAGGCCGCCGACGGACTCCAGGCCGTCCAGCTGGCGGAATCTGTTGAACCGGATCTCGTGTTGCTCGATATCCAGATGCCTGGGCTCAGTGGATTCGAAGTTGCCAGGCGGTTACTCGATCGGGGTGTGGAGTGTCACGTCGTATTCGTGACCGCCTTTGATCAGCACGCCGTCGAAGCATTTGAAGTTAGCGCCGTTGACTATTTACTGAAGCCGATCGATCCCTCGCGACTCGACCAGGCAATTCAGCGTGTCAGACGGCTTCCACCTGCGCGGCAGGGACAACCGGACGGACCGGTCGGCAGTAAAGAACTGGAACGGATCGTCCAGTACATAGCGGAACGGCAGAGTCGCCGCGAGCGGCTTGCCATTAAAGTTGATGATCGGTTTGTGCTCGTGCACGCCGACGATCTTGTCTACGCCTCGCTGGCGGATGACGTCATCACGGTGGTCACCGGCACGGTGTCCGGAACATCGAACTACCGAACGCTCGATGAACTACACTCGCATCTTGATCCAACCGTGTTCTGGAGAATGCACCGTTCTCATATCGTTAATATCAACAAAATCAAGGAGATAGTGCCTTGGTTCAGTCGCAACTACATCCTGAGGATGAAGGACGGGAAAAGCACGGAGATACCGGTCAGTCGTACTCAGACGAAACGGCTCCGGGAGTATTTGAGCCTGTAGGTTCAGAGACGCCTCCCCCGCCCATCCCACCAGATCAGGCCGAAGCCGAACGCCGCGCGCGGCGGGCGCAACTGTTCGCAGACATCGGGGCCGAAATTACGGCTTGGGTGAAGACCTTTGCATCGGCAGCGGTATACGCCGCACTCATCGTCACGTTCGGCTTTCAGGTTGCCCGTGTCGAAGGGAAGAGCATGGAACCGACCCTCGAAGACCAAGATCGCCTCATCGTCAACAAGGCGCTGTATCGATTCTTCGGCCTACCCGAGCCAGGTGACATCGTGATGCTCTACTACCCCAGGGACCCTGACAAGTCCTTCGTGAAACGGGTCATCGCCGGAGAAGGCGACTCGGTTCGTATTGAGAACGGTCGAGTCTATGTCAACGAGGTCCTCCTCCCAGACGAATACGTGCCACCCGATTTCCGTAGCCATGAGAACCACGGGCCTGAACTCGTGAGAGAAGCACACTACTTCGTCATGGGCGACCATCGAAACAACAGTTCAGACAGTCGACACTGGGGACAAGTGCCGGAGAAATATGTGATCGGCAAGGTTCAACTACGCTGGTGGCCCCTGGCCAACGCTACGATTTTCTAGACACGGGCCGTTCAGCGCGTGGCGACTTGAAGAGCGCGGCACTCGGCCCGGTCACGCCTACAGGATCACGAATCAGCAGCCTTGCTGACCGTTTCGGTGTGACCGTCGTAGATCTCGTCGATCACTGTCTTCCACTGTTCTGCAACAACCCGACGCCGAATCTTGAGTGTGGGAGTCAGCTCCCCGGTCTCGACTGACAGGCGTACTGGTAGCAAGGCGAATTGCTTGACCTGCTCGTAGCTGGCGAGCAACGCATTCGCCTCATCGATGATTGGCTGGAAGAGAGCGCGGACATCGGTGCGGTTCACCAGATCCCCGGGTTCCCCCGCCTGCAACCCCTCGGCGACGAGCCGCTGGTCCAGAGCGGGAAAATCCGGCACAAGCAGCACTGATATATATGGCCGTCGGTCACCGATCAACATCGCCTCCGCGACGACCGGGTCACGCTTGAGCAGCGCCTCGATCGGCTGCGGGGCCACGTTCTTACCGCCCGAAGTCACAAGGATTTCTTTCTTCCGGTCGGTAATCGACAGATAGCCATCGGCGTCGAGGTGCCCGATGTCGCCAGTGTGGAACCAACCATCTTGAATCGCGGTCTCGGTCGCCTCCGGGTTCTCGTAGTAGCCGACCATGACATTCGGCCCTCGAGCCAAGATCTCGCCGTCGTCAGCAATACGCAACTCGACACTAGATACTGCCGTACCGACCGTGCCAAGCCGTGGAGCTTCGAGCGGGTTGGTCGTGAGCACTGGCGCCGTTTCTGTGAGTCCGTATCCCTCCAGCACCGGCAGTCCGATCGCATACAGGAACTCAGCCACCTCCCGGCTGAGCGGGGCACTCCCGGAAACCACAAAACGTAGCCGGCCGCCAGTTCTGGCTCTGATCTTGGACAAGACCAGCCGATCCGCGAGCCGGGCCCTGAGTCGAGTCCAGAGTCCGAGCGAGGTTCCAGCCAGTCCGGCAGTCGCTACCGCGTGCCCGATCGAAAGAGCCCACGCAAATAGCGCCTGCCTGAAACGTGGCGCATCGACCATTGCCGAGAGGATCCGTGCGCGCAGCTTCTCGTATACGCGCGGCACTCCGGTCATGACCGTGGGACGCACCTGCTGCATGTCACGCCCCAGCGTGTCGAGTGACTCGGCGAAAACCACGGTCGCTCCACGATAGAGATAGAGATACACAGCCGTACGTTCGAATGCGTGACTGAGTGGCAGAAACGACAGGGTCGTGTCCTCTTCCGTTAATTGAATTCGCTGTTCAACATCAGCGAGGTTGGCCAAAAAATTTCGATGAGAAAGCTTCACCCCCTTCGGGGGTCCAGTCGTACCGGAGGTATAAATGATCGTGGCCAGCGCATCCGGATCAATCGAGTGCGCGCGCTCCTTGTACAGACGCGCCTGCCCATCGACGGTCATCAGCTTGCGGTGCCCACGAGCCACGACCTCGGCCAGCGACAACTCAACCAGCGTGCCTTCGCCCGTCCTCGTATCGTCAACGGATTGACCGTGATCAGCCGTATCGCCAGCAGCACTTTCGATCAGCACGAGTGCGTCAAGAGCGGGAAGATTCGCACATTCCAGCCGCACCTTCGAGGCCTGCTCCTCATCTGCCGCCACGACAATGCGTACTCCAGAATGCGCCAGAATGTAGCCCACCTGGTTCGGGGGTAACGTGGAATACACAGGAACCGTAATCGCACCCGCGGTCAGAATCGCCAGGTCTGTGATGGTCCACTCAGGCCGGCTATCCGACAGGATGGCGACACGGTCACCTGGCTCCACGCCGAGCTCGTTCAGTCCGAGACTGAGATCCCGCACCTCGTCAAAGATCTGGCGACTCGATCGCATCTCGATCCGGTCGCCGAGACAACGCCCCAGCAACTCCGGCTTCGGATATCGCCCCGACACATGAAACGGTAATTCGGCCAGTGTCCCAATCCGGAACTCGGTCATCTCACTCTACTTTCGTCGATACGTCCCACTACGCCCACCGGTCTTCGTCATCAGACGGACATCGCCGATGACCATCGTCTTATCGACCGCCTTCACCATGTCATAGATCGTGAGAGCCGCGACAGACACTGCGGTCAACGCCTCCATTTCCACCCCTGTCTGAGCCGTCGTGCGTGCTGTTGCCTCAATCACATAGCCGGTGGACTCCGCGTGAAGCGTCACCTCAACATGTGACAGCGGCAGGGGATGACAGAGCGGAATAAGTTCGGCCGTTCGCTTCGCCGCCATGATGCCGGCCACTCTGGCTGTTTGCAGTGGATCTCCCTTGGCGATACGACCGTCGCGAATCAACGCCAGCGCATCGGGCGCAATCGTAATCACACCCTGGGCGACCGCCTCGCGGCGCGTAACCCGTTTCGCCCCCACGTCAACCATCTTGACGCAACCGGCCTTGTCCACGTGCGACAACTGGGGCGCACGACGACCTGCAACCGCTTGAGTACGAGTAGATCCAGTCTTCTTTTTTGCCATCAGTGCTTCGGACAACAGATAAGGTGCAGCAACCACGCCCTGCATTCCCTCGACCAACGGGCAGGGAGCGTGCATACATGCCCGATGGATAACCGCTGCACCACTGCCATCGAGCAGAGGACGGCGGCGGCCAGAGTATTCACGTGAATTCTCCCATGCCTCGGACTCAGGCCCCCCCCTTAACCGACCGGCCGATCTCATGACCTCGCGCGAGATAGAAGGACAACCCCTCCAGCGACACCGTCAAGTCAACACTCTTCAACTTCACGTGACGCGGCACCCGAAGAGCCCCAGGTGAAAAATTAAGCAACGCCTTGATTCCCGCGTCCACGACCATGTTCACCACCAGTTGCGCTGATTCTGCTGGCACCGCGACGACAGCAATCGTGATGTGTCTCCGCCGAGTGATTCGCTGCAGCTCCGCGATGTCATAGATCCGCACACCGCTACGGGACCGTCGCCCAACCTTGGAACGCAACGAGTCGAAGAGCGCCACAATACGAAATCCCTCTTGCCTGAAACCAGGATAATCCGCCAGCGCAAATCCAAGATTGCCAGCTCCGATGATGGCCACGTTCAGCCGCCTATCGAGGCCAAGAATCTGACGAAGACGAAGCTTCAGATCCTTCACCACATAACCGACACCGCGAACCCCGAGATCTCCAAAATGGGAAAGATCCTTGCGAATCAATGGAGCATTGAGATCACATCGATCCGCCAGGACCTTCGACGACACAGTACGCACCTCGGATGCGTCCAGTTCGTCGAGAACCCGCAAATACAGAGACAGCCGATTGGTCGTCTGTTCGGAAACCTGCTCTGCCATCGTGCGCTGACGGCGACCGGGACACTGACCGGCACACGTTCTCCCCCGCGTGCCTCCGCTCCGTCGCTGCCCAGAGTATAGTTAACATTATGGTCGACAGTGCTAGCAGAAAGATGTGCGCTCACAGTGGCAGAGCTGGGGCCATCCTCGGTGCAGCCGTAATCGTCGTAGTCGGCATCACCCCCAATCTCTTGGCCCAACCGGCTCGGCACACGCCCACGACACTCGCAGCGCTCGTCGAATACCCAAGTTTCTTTCACCGTCTGCCCGTTATCATCCGGGTCACCGCCGAAGGTGACCTGCGTGACGTCTTCATCACCGACGGAACCTACCGGCAGCGTGCACTAAACGTTGCCCCGCCGGTCGCCGGCACGACCGAACTCCTCGAAATCGAAGGAACATTCTGGGACGTGGGACGCCTTTCCCCAGACGATCCGAACTTGCCCGACCCTAGACTCGGGCAACTCTCCGAGCGGCTACTCGGCAAACCCTGGCCCTCAAGTGGCGAACTCACGTTGCTGGTGGCCGATGACACCAGGCTCGCCGACGCCCCGGACCTTGTCAGTACAGTCACGATCCGGGACATCGCGCTCCAGCCAACTCACTATCTCAACCAAACCGTCACCGTCTCCGGTCGCTTTCGCGGGCGGAATCTGTATGGGGATCTGCCTGAAGCCCCGGGCGTCAGCCCAGACGATTTCGTCATGCGATCCGGGGATGCGTCCGTATGGATTGTCGGCAAGGAACCGCAAGGACGCGGGTTCACACTGGACGTCATGGCCCGCGTGGACACCAGCCGTTGGCTTCAGGTGACCGGTGCTGTCTCCGGCACCAACCGCCTGATCGAGATCGCGGCAAATGACATTGAAGAAATCGACCGGCCGGTCGCGACAGCTCCCACCCCAACCGTCGCAGCTATTCCCGATGCCGGCCCTCCAGCAGAGGTGATCTTCTCAGCTCCGACCCAGGACGACACGGCAGTCGCACTGGATGCCCTGATTCGCTTTCAGTTCTCTCGGGATATGGATCCTGAATCGTTCGAAGGCAACGTTACCGCCGCGTACGCCGGCGCCGACCCGACGTCAGCGGAGGGAGACCTGGAGTTGTCCGTCGACTACCGGGCCAGGAACCGCGTACTGAATGTGCAGTTCACCGAGCCACTGCTACCCTACCGACCGGTGTCCGTCACCCTCGGCGACGGCATCACCGCCACCGACGGCGCCGCACTCATCTCATATACCCTACGGTTCGCTAGCGGCGGGTCCTAACGCCGGAATACCCATGCTCCGGCCGAGTCGGAGCCCCTTCCGCAGAAAGCGCTACCGAATCGGACCAGCGGCCAAAAGTCTTTCCATCTCAGTACGCGCCGTCGTAATCAAGCGCTCACGCTCGTCAAACCCGAAATCCTTCGGGTCGATCGGCTTCCCGATCCGCACACTCACCTGAACCGGACGGATGATAGGGCTCCCCCGCTGCATCGCCTGGCGCGTGCCCAAGATGGTTAGGGGCACAATGGTCGCACCGCCGCGGATCGCCATCACGAAGCCGCCCTTCTTGAACGGCAAGAGTTTACCCGTCTGGCTACGCGTGCCCTCGGGAAAGATCAAAAAAGAGTTTCCTTCACGGAGGGCGGCAGCTGCCGTATCGATAGCCACCCGACTTTGCTCACGGTTCCGTCGCTCAATAGGAACAAACCCTGCAACGTCAAAGACTTGCGAAAGCAACGGAAGCTTGTGAATCTCCGCCTTGTAGAGAATCCGAAGTTTCGGATGCACCGCGGCAAGAGCAAGGAACAGTACAGGAGGCTCGAGATTGCTCGCATGGTTGACGCAATAGACGCTGGCTCGATCTGGTTCGGCATGTTCGGCGCCGGCTACCCGATAGCGAATCCCAACCGTCGCCAATCCCAGCCGTACACCCAATCGGCCAAGCCAGTACAACAACTTGATTCGTCGGGTCATCAGTGTCACGACCAGCCCGGCTGGTGCCGCGACCATGACATACAGCGATACCAGAAGATACGCCGCAATGGACCGTATAGCAGCGACGGTAGTAAACAATGGGGTGAACATGACTACCAGATGGCAGTGAGCAAATACGAAAAAAGCCCGATCCGGTCCAGCCGAATCGGGCTCAACCCCCAAGGATTGATGTGAATATCCGAATCAGGACGCACGCGCGGCACGAGTCTGACGTGTCGTGCTCGTCTTCGCCTTGACAGTCTTTGCCGTCTTCGCCTTGACAGTCTTTGCCGTCTTCGCCTTGACAGTCTTTGCCGTCTTC
>CAZPZZ010000047.1:23783-26348 GCA_964591245.1 uncultured Vicinamibacteraceae bacterium
TCTTTGCCGTCTTCGCCTTGACAGTCTTTGCCGTCTTCGCCTTGACAGTCTTTGCTGTCTTCGCCTTGACGGTCTTTGCCGTCTTCTTGGCGGCCTTGGCTTTCGCAAGTGCGCGATCACGGTTCGTAAAACACCGGTCAAGCGCCTTATTGACTTTCAGGTCGATCGCCGCGGCAGTATCCCCGATAACCTCTGAAATCTCAGAAACAACCAAGAACTTGGCTCGATCGAGCATCCGCTTCTCTCGAAAAGAGAGATTTTTTGACTTCGCCAGGAAAGTCAAACTTTTCAAGACGTCCACCACGTCGTAGATCGACCCAGTGCGCATCTTGTCGGAATTGTCCTTGAAGCGCCCCTTCCAATTTTGGTGATTGTCGATCTTCCCGTTTCCCAACAACGTAAACAGCTTCTTGACCTCGCGGTCATCAATTGCCCGGCGCAGCCCTACTCCGTCCACGTTATCAAGCGGTACCAAGACCACCGTATCGCTATCGACCATACGCAACGAATAGAAGCCACAGGTCTCCCCCATGATCGTCCGGTTCTCGATACGTTCAACCGTACCAAGCCCATGATTTGGGTAAATGACCTTATCACCAACCTCAAATGTCACGCATCCCCCAATTGGACGTGAGAGTCCACACGCGGTTCGAACGAATGATTATAGCCGACAAGCCCTGTCTTATCAACTGCAAACCTATTAAAGAACAAGAGTTACCGGATTCCAGCACCTCTGAAACACCGGTCTATACATCGGCTTCCCTGGCTAAGCTACTTCCGTCGCATAGGGTTGCAGAAGAAGTGTTTCCCGATGGCTTGTTCAGGAAGAAGATTTCCAGAATCACCTCCAGGGCCCCGTCTTCCGCGGCAACCCGGGTCGTAGCGTCCATGCCGCCCCGTGGCACGGAAGCCTTTACCCTGTCACGTCTTGGCAGGGTCCACGCATGCATCCGTCCCGGCTAAGTGAACGGGCGAATGAGAAGTACTGATAAAGTAGGTGGCAATGGGCGTTGGAACCGTTCAGTCAGGAGGGCCTGAATGACAATGCGCGCGGCGACACTGACAGCGATCTTAACTCTGGCCGTGCTCCCTCCGGCTTTCGCACCAACCGTAGTCAACGCCCAAGACGCGGCGAGCCTGGCGCCGTATGTGCCTACGCCATATGATGTTGTGAACCGCATGCTCGAACTTGCCGGGGTCACCGCGGACGATGTGATCTACGACCTCGGTTGCGGTGACGGGCGGATAGTGATCACCGCCGCCGAGCGATTCGGAGCTCGCGGGGTCGGCATCGACTATGATCCGGAGCGGATCGCTGAAGCCAACGCAAACGCCGAGCGCCGCGGTGTTGCAGACCGCGTAACATTCATCAGGCAGGACGCCATGGAGGCAGATGTCTCCGACGCGACCGTCGTCACGCTGTATCTGCTTTCCTCATCGAACCGGAAACTACGGCCGATCTTGACCAGACAGCTGAAGCCGGGAGCTCGCATTGTCTCGCACGCCTTCCGCATGGGTGATTGGGAACCAGACGAGACCCTCGAGTTTGACGATGAACGGGGCAACAGTCGAACGCTCTACCTCTGGCGTACCGATGGAACGGTACGGCGGTAGGATTATGAATTAGCTGCCCCGCCCTCTTGCACCCCATCGGGGTCGGGAACGCGGGACACGGCATCACATATACCCCTCCATGCCGGAGTGGTGAAACTGGCAGACGCGCGGGACTCAAAATCCCGTGGAGCTTAGCTCCGTGTGGGTTCGACCCCCACCTCCGGCACCATTTATTTTCAAGTACTTAGCCGGACTTCCACAACAAACTGTTTTCGACCGGCAGTGGTTCCGCTAGTGGTTGGCGCGCCACGCGCTCGAGCCGAGCGTCCTCAGCGCCACTCCGTCACCCGCACTCCAGTCATAGGCAGGCCGGCAGGTCCGTACTCCAGAGACCCGCCCCGCCGTTTTGCTTCGACAATCGCCTGCCGCCAAGGGGGCGTGCCTCACCCCTCGGGCTCACCTTCGCTCAGTGCTCGCTCAATGAATTGCAGCGCCGCCACTTCCTGCGTCATCAAGTCCGGATGCCACACGTCGATGGACAGCACCAGGCGCGCCCGTCCCTCTGGATTACGGTTCCAGGCGGCATGGACAAAGGGCGGCTCGAAGACCAGCACCTCGCCTTCAGCAAAGGCGCGGGCCTCCCCGTTGACCGACAACCCGCACCCGTTCGGCACGAGCCCCCAAACATACGCCCGCACCAGCGTGTTGTCGGCCCCACGATGTGACGACATTTCCGCCCCAGCCTTCATGACGGCCGCCCATAGTCCGGCCGTATGGAAACGGCCCCCCTGACCAAGATCAAGGGGGCCGAAACACCAACTGTGTTTATCGCTGAGAAGGCAAGCTCCGAGTGTCAGCGAGGTCGTCGGAGCCGAGATTGCGCCCGGGATTCGGACCGGGGTCCTGGCCAGGGGTCGGACGGTGGTTCGGGTCGGGATGCACACCGGGGTCCTGACCGGGGTCCTGACCGAGGGTCGAACGGTGGTTCGGGTCGGGATGCACACCGGGGTC
>CAZPZZ010000048.1:0-25340 GCA_964591245.1 uncultured Vicinamibacteraceae bacterium
ACTGCGGGTCCTCGCCAGTGGTCAATTCGCACTTGGCCCAAAAGTCGCCGCATTCGAAGAAGAATTCGCGTCCTATTGCGGGACCCAACCCGCGATCGCCGTCAATTCTGGCACGAGTGTGCTGCGTCTGGCCCTTGCTAGCCGCCGGAGTCGGCCCAGGCGACGAAGTCATCACCATCCCCTTGATGTTTATCGCCACTGTCGCGGCGATTCGGTATACGGGTGCTACGCCGGTCTTCGTCGACATCGATCCGCAGACGTCCAGCATGGATGTCAGACGTCATAACTCCCCGAACGAAGGCGGTCATCCCTGTCCATCTCTATGGTCACCCCGTGGATCTAGAGTCTCTACTGAGCCTCGCGGGCGCCCATCACATTACTGTCATTGAGGACGCGGCACAGGCGCACGGGGCCACGTATCTGACCCAGCAGGGACGGGCGCCGCGACACCGGTGACAAGGCCCTACGCGACTCCCGTTTATCACCTCTATGTCGTGCAGACGCCACATCGGAACGCCATCCATATGGCTCTCCGGGAGGCCAGGGATCCACACCGGACTCCACTACCCGGTCCCCATCCACCTCCAACCCTGCTACACCGACCTCGGAGGTCAACCTGGCGATTTCCCGTACGCCGAAGCGGCCGCGAGGACCTGCATTTCCTTACCGATCTACCCAGAGCTACCTGAGGAGGCACCAGCCAAGGTCGCAGAAGTCATCCGCCACACGCTACGTCTGTCGTGAGACGACACCGCCTTATTGGGCCCCTTCGTGGTCCCCCGATGCCGAGGTCGCCGCACGGGAGGGCTCGTAATATCGCTTGTACATGCCCCGTCGAAAGAGCCAACCACCGAGGGGCCCCAACCAACCAAGCACGTAATACATGTGGCCGAGATCCATGAGCTCGATCAAGTTGCCATCAGGATCCTTTGCAAAGAAGAACGAGTGTCCCCGAGGTGAACGCTCCGGCTTGCTAATACACTCCACTCCCTTGCTCACGAGATAGTCGTACCACTTCTGCGTGTTGCGGACATTGAACGAAAAATGCGTCAATCCTACCCGGTGCCACTGAACCTCTACAGGGGCGAGGTTGGGTTGGAATTCGAAAATCTCTAGAACCCCTCCACCCGGCACTCGAATCCAACCAATTCGGCATGTAGGCTCTGCCGCGTCCACACCGAAAAACGCTCGAACTCTCTCCGAGGGAGTCTCTGACACGCCCACCAACGGGCAGCGAAAAACCTCCCAGTAGAACCGTACGGTCGCATTAAAGTCCGAAACCGTGAGACCGACATGACTGAATGAATGAGCGCGCACGTGAAAGCCTCCTCTGCCTACCCATCGTCCGCAATCAGCCGTCACCGGCCGACCGAGTCGCTTCGTCCCCAAGACCCAGATCTGTCGCTCGGAGATGATCGGCGACCCGCAACGCCTGGGCAATAATGGTCAGACCTGGATTGACGGCGGCAGACGACGGAAAAAACGATGCATCGACGACGAAGAGATTCTCCACATCGTGCGTCCGGCAGTAAGGGTCGAGCACCGACTGCTTCGGATCCGTACCGAATACGACCGTCCCGCATTGGTGGGTCGTGTTCTTTTCCTTGTGAGAAAACGCCATCACGACCCAGAATCCGAGTCGTTTGAGCATCCGGCGAACCTCTCGCACCAGCCCTGCATGTGCCCGTTGATTGTTAGGTCGGTACGTCAAACGAACGTGGCCATTCGCGTCGAGGGTGACCCGATTCTCGAAACGCGGTAAATCCTCGGTCATGGCCAACCAATCGACCCCACGCGCCACCCAGGCGTTATATGCCCAGAGCGGCACCGGTACCCAGGGATATGCGGTTTGTGCCATCACGCCGTGAGTACGCCCCTGGGACTGGATCTGGCCCAGCGGCGGACCAGCCCCTGGACCGCGCAGATAGAAATCGTTGATCGCCACGGTTTTCTGAAAGACGACGTCGTTGCGGCGAAACGGATGAAACCCCTGCAGCATCGTCGCAAGGTGCGCCATGTAACGACGGCCAACCAGACCCGATGAATTCGCCAGGCCTTGCGGATGACAATCGCTCTGAGAACGCAGCAACAATGCCGCCGAATTCACAGCCCCACAGGACACAACGAACGTCGCTCCTTCGAACCGTCGAGTCACCCCATTGATGTCTACCTCGACTGCCTCGACGCGGCGCCCGGCCGGATCAGTCAAGAGTCGTTTCGCCCGCGCATTGGTCTGTAGCGTCACGTTCGAAAGTGCGCGTATCGGACGCACACAGGTGACGTCAGCGTCACTCTTGGTGTCCCGCTCACAGGGAAAAGAGTTGCAGGTATTGCACAAGATGCAGCCGTTTGACTCCCCAGGCCCGCGGAGTCCCAACGGCAGCGCCGACGGGTGCAGGCCCAGTTGGCGTATACGTTCTACGTAATGCGCAATACCTTCCTCATGAGGCACTGCCGGATGCGGAAACGGGCCGCGGACCGGTTCGGTTGGATCTTCCCCCACGGAACCATGCACTTGATACAGCTGTTCGGCTCGCTCGTAGTAGGGTGCGAGCGTGTCGTAGGAAATCGGCCACGCGGGGGAGACACCATCGCCATGGTCGATCTCGCCAAAGTCTTCACGGCGAAGTCGATACAGCACACTACCCCAGAATTTCGTGTTTCCGCCTACACAGTAGTGGGTATAGGGTTGGAACGGTTCCCCATCCGCACCAAACCAGGTCTCGTTAGCACGGTAACGCAGGTCCTGCCAGACGGAGGCCGGGTCCCGATTCTCCGGCTCGCGGGGAATGTCCCCCCCGCGCTCGAGAACCAGCAATCGCGCTCCTGTCTGGGCCAACGCGTGCGCCACTGTGGCGCCTCCAGCGCCAGTACCGATGACGACAACGTCGTAACGTTCATCCATCACCGAGACGACGCCGGGACCACTTCGGTCGAAGCGTAGATCTGATCCATAACGCGCTGGTCGGCGATCGCGGTCTCAAGATTCATCTCTGGTGACCGTCCGGTTGCTATGGCTCCCAAGAAATCCCGATACATGGCCTGATACCCACGAATATCTCGTACCCCCGGAAACAGTAAGCGGGGCACGCCGCGTCCCCGAACCAGCACGAACGCACCATTGGACTCGAACGTAATGATGCCCCCCCGTCCGAACAGCTTCGAGAGCCTGAGCCCTCTGAACAAGGAGGGCACTTCCCGCGAGTAGTACAACGCACCAACCGCATCGGTGTCATACCGGAAGGCAACCAACATGCTTTTCGCGCGTTGATCTCCGCCCGTCTGGGAAACTGCCGGTCGATAGCCGCGTGCCTCAGCGATCACGGGCCCCAAACTGTTGGCCAGATGCAACCAGTGAATCCCTTCCTCGAAGAACGCATCGCCCCCAGCCATTTCCTCATCGTTACGCCAATCTTCTGCCGTCTTCAACCGCAGCGCCAGTGTCGAGAAATGTGCGAACACGAGTTCGCCGATTACCTCCTGTGACAGCAGCCGGCGAAGCGTGACGGCAAGCGGTTTGTAGTGATCATTCTCCCCCACGAGCACAACCCGATTCGCACGGGACTGTGCCTCTTGCACCTCGAGATAGTCTTCCAGGCGTAGAAACGCAGGCTTCTCAACCAACACGTGCTTGCCGGCCGCTAACGCCTCTAATGTCAATTGGAGATGAAACCGCGGGGGCACCGCAATCACCACCGCATCGACCGTCGGATCCGCAAGCGCGGCCGCATACCCCTCGTACGCGTGCCGCCCCCCATAATGACGACGACAGGATTCCGCACGGAGAGGATCTCGACTCGCATAGCTGCGAGCCACCACAGCGCGCATCGACCGTAGATGGCGGCTATGAACACCGGCGATGAAACCACACCCGAGAAACGCGATATGCACCATGCAGAACTCGGTCTGCCGAAAACGCACCGCTCTGACTCGACCGCCACCACGACCTGGACGTGGATACACCAACGCCTACGCGGAACGTGGTTGTTCGTCCTCAGGCGGAGTTTCCAGCACCTCCCGCACGTAGTACGTCGGTTTATCTTGCGACTCGTGGTACGTCCGAATCTGAAGCTCCGCCAAGAGTCCTAAGGTTACCAATTGGACCCCCGTGAAGATGAGCAGAATACCAAAGAGCAGTAACGGACGATTACCGAGGGCCTGCCCTCCAAACATGCGCAAGTAGACCAGCCAACTCGTAATGGCCAAGCCTGCTCCTCCCATCGCCAGCCCGATCCCGCCAAAAATCTGCAGTGGCTTTGTCGCATAGCTGAGCAAGAACTTCACGGTCGCAAGGTCCAGGATCACCCGTACCGTGCGCGACAATCCATACTTCGACCGTCCGTATTGTCGCGGGCGATGGTTGACGACCATTTCGGCAATCCGCACGCCTTGCGCACTCGCAATAGCAGGGATGAACCGATGCATCTCCCCATACAAACGAAGGGATTTCACGACCTCCGCACGAAAGACCTTGAGCGAACATCCATAATCACGTAACCGCACGCCGGTCACGTACGAGATAAGAGCATTGGCCACGTTTGAAATAAGAACACGCGAGAGCCACGGGTCCTTTCGATCTTTGCGCCAGCCACAGACAATGTCGTAGCCCTCGTTCAGTCTCTCCACCATCCGGGGAATGTCGCGGAGGTCATTCTGTAAATCCCCGTCAGCGGTGACGATGATCTGACCTCGAGCGCGGGCAAAGCCAGCGGCAAACGCCGCGGTCTGTCCAAAATTTCGACGCAGCCGAATGACCCGCAATCGGGAATCTGACGCCTGAAGCCTGGCAAGCACCTCGAAAGTCTTGTCGGTACTTCCATCATCGACGAAAACGGCCTCGAAACTGCGCCCCCAACTATCGAGGGTCTCGGTAAGCTCCGCCCACAGCTTCTCGACATTGAGGGCTTCGTCCAAGAGTGGGATGACGACGGAAAGCTCTGGAACCATAGAACGCGCCGGAATTATAGTCAGCGTGCAGCGCCGTTGCACGTCTGAGAGTAGTGTCAAGCGCCCTGCACTCGGCGATGTCGGAAAAATATGTGACTGGCGAACACAGTCAAACCCGCACACACTACCACGACGGCGACAAGGAACCCGTTGCCCCGCAAGAACTCGAGAGCCCCATCACCGTAACGCACGGCCAATGCCCCCTCGCCGAAGTACCGCACGCCACGGCCCAACGCCACCGCACCAGTGAATGCCAAAACCGGAACCTTGGCCATCCCAGACAGCAACACGAAGACCTTGAACGGGGCCGGCGGCGGCAGCAAGGCCGCCACCGTCACGGCCATGACTCCGAAGCGCTCGAAGACCCTGAAGGCAGAGCCCACCCGAGCTCCTCCAAGACGACGCTGCACCCATTCACCACCACGCCGACCCAGCAGGTAGAGAACGAGACACCCGCAGATTGACCCCAGCGTCGCCATAGTTGCGAAATATGGCATCGACGCCTCGTCACGGGTGACCATCAGCACCACGAGGAGGTCGTTAATCTCAGGTAACGAAATAAACGACGAATCGAGGAATGCCACGAGAAACAATCCTGGCCCCCCCAACGACGAGGCAACCTCCTCGAACCAATCGGCGATCTGATCCATATGGAAACGCTGGTGGAGATTTCGAGGGACGTCCAACCCCTCACTTTTTCCAGTATAGCAGCGGGTTCACCGCTGGAACCATCCCGCCCCTCAAACACGTATGGCACCCGGGGATTCCGGTCTGCATCTACGTGGACTCCGTTCCACTGCACGCTCGTGGCATACCACCACCTGCATGACGCCTAGAAACTCACATTGAACGTAAAAGACGTCGTCAATCCTCCAAGATCGATCCGTTCGTCTAGAAACCCCTGATCGATTCCGACAACCCCGCTCGCATCGTGATAGCGGAACTCGACTCCGATCGTGTACCGGTCACCCATACGCGACCGCAAACCGACAACAAACAATCGGCCCGCATCGCTACCCTTTGCGACGAATTGCTCCCGGAACACATCGAACGTGTCGAAGTCAATGAACTCGCCCATCTCCGCATATCGCCAATTGAACAGCCCAATGCCGATCCCTCCGTACGGCTGCACCGACGAACTAAGTCCAAACGGAAAGAAACGCGCCGTCGCGGTAAACGGCGTCACCCGCAACTTGAAATCTTGAGGAATTTCACTGCCATCCTCGTTCACGAAGTCGCTATAGACGCTCAACACTGTCCGCTGGGAAAACCCGACCCCGACTCCGGCCTCGATGTAATCCCCCATTTCCACGAGCCACTCCGCGCCAATGCTCGCGCTGTTGAACTGGTCGAGACCAAACGCAAATAGGTCCAGATTTTCCATGATGACATCATCCGCGATCCTGGCGTCAGCGCCGCGAACGGCGAAATAGCCAAGATTCATGCTGAGAGCATTCTCTTGGGCCGTAGCAGGGGTGTTCAGTCCTGCCAGGGTGACCAACGCCAGCAGGGTCACACTGCCTCGCCTCTTCAACATTGGGTTCCTCCTCTTGCAAAAGTGCCGGTCGCCCTACCCTCTGGTAGAAACGACTGAACGACGCCAACACCTAGGAGGAAAGCAGGAACGATGCCAGAAGAGAAAACCCGAAAACAACCGAATCTGGAAGCAGGTACGGACCCCAGTGTCCGTCCCAGACGTCAGATCGTCCGGTTTTGAGCACTCTGGATGATCTCAAGCATGTCATCGTGGATGAAACCGTTCGACGCCACCACCTCGCCACCGTGGGTCTCAAACGGGGAACCGTCATATCGGGACAACCGCCCGCCCGCCTGCTCAACAATCAGGCTTCCGGCCGAGAGATCCCAGGGGTGCAAACGCCACTCCCAGAATCCATCGAATCGACCGGCCGCGACGTAGCAGAGATCGAGCGCGGCCGACCCGAGTCGGCGAATCGCCTGCGCGCGAGCGAGAAATCGCCCGAACACCGCGACGACCTCATCTGCAGTCGTATGCACGTCATAGGGAAACCCCGTCACCAACAATGCATCTATCACCGCGTGGGCACTGTTCGACGTCTGGAGTGGTTCGCCATTCAGCCACGCCCCGACACCACGCTCGGCCGTGAATAGTTCCTGCCTTGTCGGATCAAATACGGCGGCCACGATCGGCCGACCATCTAGCTCAAGCGAAAGACAAGAACAGAAAATTGGAACGCCATGCGCGTAGTTGACCGTACCATCGAGCGGATCAAAGACCCACCGGTATCCAGACTGGAGGTCGGTCGCATCATTCTCCAGTTCCTCGGCAAGCACCCTGTGATCGGGGAACCGCTCGGCAATGATGGCCCGTCCCATCCGCTCCACCTGGACATCGACCTTCGTAACGAGGTCAATTGCACCCTTTTTCCCGATCCGAAGGTCACTGCCAAGGGCGCTCATTTGAATCGCGCCCGCCTGTCGGACAATGTCGATTGCCGTCTTGAGCCACTCAGTTGGATATGGCGCTGACATCTCGTTTCTCACCCGTCTGGAGGAGCTTGACCATACATCCCTCCGGTTACACCACTCGCCCCACGGAGCCCCAGTTGGGAACCGTGACTCGTCCGAATACCCATGCCTGCCAAGACAGTCGCGTGACTCTCCCGTGAAACCGCCACCCTGGGCACTGGAATCGCCCCCCTCCACACAAAGCCCAGTATCCCGATATTACCCTCAAACCCAAGATACGCGCCGCGCGCGCCGACCGTACACGGATCCCCAGCGTTCACACGTGCCCACGCATGATCCCCGACACGCGTCGAGACAGCGCGTGTAAGATACTTCTGCTCCGCCGTGCGAACAAGACGGCCGCAGGGCCCACCCTCGCACGCGAAGGAACTGAGTACGATCAGACCACCTATGAGTTCCACCGTTGTTCATCCAGCGTCCCACGTTCGAGGGCACCTCACGGTACCCGGAGACAAATCTATCTCTCACCGCTATGCCCTGATGGCGGCGCTAGCCGACGGTCAGTCAACCATCACACACTATGCACCGGGTGCCGATTGTGCCTCCACGCTCGCATGTTTATGCGCACTGGGCGTGCCAATCCACCATCGTGACAGCGTCGTCACGGTGGAGGGTCGTGGATTGGATGGCCTCTTGCGCCCTGCAGCCCCGCTCGATGCCGGCAACTCGGGGACAACGCTCCGGCTTCTCGCCGGCATACTCGCGGGGCACCCCTTTGATAGCGTCATCACCGGGGATGCCTCGCTCCAGCGTCGTCCGATGCAACGAATCATCGCGCCACTCAACCAGCTAGGCGCAGACGTCCAAGGCGCAGAGGGGCATCCCCCACTGACGATTCGTGGCTCACGATTGCACGGAATCGAATTCACCCCATCCGTGGCGAGCGCCCAAGTCAAGAGCGCCGTGCTGCTCGCCGGACTTCTCGCCACCGGAGAGACATTTGTCCGGGAGCCACATGCAACGCGTGACCACACTGAGCGAGCGCTTCCGCAATTTGGCATCGATCTCATCGTCCGGGAAGACATGGTGGGAGTGCGCGGCGGCCACCGGCTGCACGCGACTGATCTGACAGTACCAGGCGACATCTCGTCTGCGGCCTTCTGGGCTACCGCGGCGGCGGCGCTCCCTGGCTCGGACATCACGGTCACTGGTGTCGGACTCAACCCGACGCGTACAGCTGTTCTTTCCATTCTCGAGCGGGTAGGCGCTCGCATTGAAATCTCCGACTTTACGGAGGTCGGCGGGGAACCACGCGGCTCTATCCGCGTTCGCTCTGGCGACAAAGTCCGCCTCGATCTCGGCGCCAACGACGTCCCGGATGTCATCGACGAACTACCGGTACTGGCGGCATTGGCGACTCACGGCGGAGAATTACGAGTGACAGGCGCTGGGGAGCTTCGCCACAAGGAAAGCGACCGGATCGCCGCCTTAGCGACCGGACTCACTGGTCTTGGTGCTGACATCGAGGAACTGGACGATGGCTTCCACGTCCGCGGTGCGCGCCCGATCACAGGCGGCCGTGCCGACGCCGCCGGCGACCATCGACTCGCTATGGCATTTGCCATCGCAGGGCTCGGTGCAACCGCCCCCTGCGAGATCACGGATTCCGGCGCGGTAGACGTGTCTTATCCTGGGTTCTTCGACGTAATGACATCACTCGTAGGCTAGACCACCACGATGCAGGCCGACAAAATTTATCTTGTGGGTTTCATGGGTGCCGGGAAGACGACGGTGGCCAAGGTTTTAGGTGCCAAGCTCGACTGGTGCGTAGAGGATATCGACAGCCTTGTAGAAAAACGCGAGCACGCCACCGTTGCAGACCTCTTCGCACGGCGAGGAGAGACGTACTTTCGGCACGCCGAGCGCGCCGTCCTGACCGATCTCCTGTGCCGTCGCCATGTCGTGGTCGCTACCGGTGGCGGAACCTACGACAACCCCGACAACCGCGTTCTGATCAATCGGGACGGCGTCTCGATCTGGCTTGATGTATCCTTGAAACAGATTATCGCGCGTCTTCCTACAGATGGACGGCGACCGTTGGCCGCTGACCGCCCCACGATGGAGCGGCTGTACTACAGGCGGCAAGCGGCGTACCGACACGCCCACTGCAGGGTAGACGCTGAACGGGCATCTCCGAACGAAGTCGTGGAGAAATTGCTCGACCAACTCGAAGAGTTCTAGCTCCCCAGAGCCGAACACCTCAGTGGGGAGGAAACGCTGCCCCATGCACTTGGAAGTCGAGGTCCTCACGTCCCGATGCGTTTTCTGATTCTCAGCGACATTCACTCCAACATCGACGCCCTCGATGCCGTGTTGGCCCGTGCGCCACGTGACAGCTTCGATCGCCTCCTAATCCTGGGCGACTTGGTCGGCTATGGTGCCAATCCCAATGAGGTCGTGGACCGTATCTTTGAACTGGAACCGGACATAGTCATCCGCGGCAATCACGACAAGGTGGCTACCGGGATCGAAGGGTCTGACACCTTCAGTCGCATCGCCGGAGAAGCGGCACGCTGGACCAATAAAACGCTTTCTCCCGAAAATCTCAAACGCCTCGCCGCATTGCCGGCGGGTCCAAAGAATGTGGACCGCGACGTGGAGATCTGCCACGGCACTCCGTTCGACGAGGACACCTACGTCCTTGACGAGGACGATGCCGCCAAGTCTCTCGAGCTAGCACACCGCCACGTCTGCTTCTTTGGACACACGCACATCCCGATCGCCTATGTCCAGAAGCCCTCAGGCTTGACCATCAAGCAGCCAACCCCGGCCGGTCCCGAGACCACAGTCATTCACCTGGACAAATCACACCGCTACCTGATCAACCCCGGCTCAGTGGGACAACCTCGGGACACGGATCCGCGAGCGTCCTACGCTGTGTACGACACTAAAAAGACCCGTATCGAGTTGAAACGTGTGGCGTACCGGATCGACCTCGCCCAGCAACGGATCGCCGAATCCGGCTTACCGGAAAGCCTGGCCTTCCGGCTCGGATTAGGTCGTTAGGGGCGTGTATTTTCCGCGGTGTTAGGTTTCTCGACAGCCCGGGCTGCGCGTCGGGCGGCACGTTCCTCGCGACGCCGCAATTCCGCTGCATAGGCGTCAGCCGCCGCACGGGAACCGAGGATCCATCCAGCGACTAGGCCGAGCAGCAGAATCGCCGGGATGTAGATGAAGTGACCGGCAGGCATGACAAACGAATCGCCGTCTAGGGCTGGTCCCCCTCCGCAACTCTGCGCGACACATCCGCGAGTTCCGCCTCTACGGCCCCGAGGCGACGCCATATCGTCCACAGATAACCGAACGCGATGGCCCAAACCACGGCGTAGGCCGTCACCAGCAACGGCGCCGCTGGTAATTGGTCCTCGGGCGGAATGTCACCCATCGGGACAAAACCGTCCTGTGCCGCCTCGGTCGACTGCGCAATGATCGTCTCGTGCGACAGTGGACCAGCCACCACCAACACACCGACCACAATGGCCACCAGCCCCCACCGAAACCAACAATTTCCGACGGCACCCCGGCACCGCCCAATTCGCGACCGACACAGCCCCTGAAACACTATTCCTCCTCCACAGCCAGATAGAGCCGGTCGAGCGCTGCACGCTGCTCCTCAAGGCGCGCCCGAGCCGAAAGCAGTGCCAAACACAGCACAATGAACCCGGCGAACGACCACCAAAGCGGGAGCCCGAAGTCGACAGGCAACGTCGGTACGACCGAGGTTCTGGGATGCACCGTACGCCAAATCTCAGTTGAGATGTATAGAAATGGCACATTTGCCATCGCGAAGATGCCAAGTCCTGCCGCCAATCGCTCCGCCCCAGCCCCACCGTACTGGCGCAGCAACAGGTAGGCGACAAGGATCAACTCCAGAATAACCGCCATCGTCAGGCGAGCATCCCATTGCCACCAGACACCCCAGGCCTTGATTCCCCAGAGCGGACCGGTGATCAGGCCCATCAAGCCGAACACAACGGCGAGTTCGGCCGACGCCACGGCTAATCGGTCGGCAGCAGGCGTCCGGCGAAACAAATAAATTCCACTTGCCACGCCGAGAATGAAGATGGCCAAAAACATTGCCATCCACGCCGGGAAATGGAAATAGAAAATCTTCTGCACCAACCCCATGGTCGATTCATACGGGGCACGTACGATGATGATCGGCGCAGTCACGAACAACAAGGCTGCAATTCCAGCCAGTACCGGGAAAACGCGATTCCTCACTGCCTACACTCCGTGCACGTGGGAACGAGAACCGTCACGGGCGCTCACTCCTGCTTTGAGAACACCCCCCCACAGGCTCTGCGGGGATCGGACGAAGACAAGCGTGTCCTCATTCTGTCATGACGGGCTCGAATGTCCATAGAGCCAGGGTTAGAAAGACCGCATCGAAGAACACCAGAAGGCTGACCCAGAGCCGAGCCATTGCCAGATCTGGCTCTGACTGCACGAGCGCGGCCGTCCCGCTTACCCCCATGATGAGCACCGGAATCGTCACGGGATACAACAGCACGGGCAGTAAAACGGCACGGCTCCGAGTACGCACCAGCATCGCAGAGAACAGGGTTCCGACACCGGCAAAACCGAGTGTTCCGAGGCCCAGAAGAGCAAGTAACCACCAGACATGCCGGAAGAGCGGTGCATTGAACAGAAAGGCAACAAGCAGCGTCACAACGGCCTCGACGACGGCGAGCAGCAGCAGCAGTCCGACGAGTTTTCCGAGGTAAATAGCCGGCCGATCAACCGGAGCCAACAACAATCCGCGCAACGCGTCATGATACCGCTCGCGTTCGAAAGCTCGTCCCAGAGCCAATGTACCAGAGAAGGCGATCGCAATCCACAGAATGCCCGGCGCCGCCCCCTCGATTGCCTGCCCACCACGTACGAATCCAAATGCGAAGACAAGCACCGTCGAGACAGCAAAAAAGAGCGTCGTGAAGAGCATCTCCTTGCTACGTGATTCGACGCGCAAGTCTTTACGAACGACGAGCCAGGCCACCCGCAGAAATCTGGTCATACGGACGGCTCCACGGATCCTCCGTCGGATGAACCAGCATCTGGACGGACCCGCGATCGCCTGCCGCGCGCCGGCGCAGCTAGCGCAGCCCGGTAGCGATCGCGCAACGCGCCCACTCCATCCAACTCGCAGAGACGCCCCGCCCGCAAGAACACTGCACGGTCAATCAACCCCTCGGCGACATTCAGGTCATGGGTGGCGACGAGCACGATCCGTCCCGCAGCACGCAATGCACGCAATCGCTCAATCAGCGCCAGGCCGGAGGCCTCATCAAGTCCAGTGAACGGCTCATCGAAGAGCACTAGTCGAGGATCGTGGATCAACGCGCGCTCCAACGCGAGACGCTGTCGCATCCCGCGTGAGAAGCCTTCAACAAGATCATCAGCCCGGTCACTCAGCACCGCCTGCTGCAGGGCTCCAGTCACCCGGTCTCCTATCCGATCGAGCCCATACAAGCCCGCGAAAAATTCCAGATTCTCACGAGCCGAAAGTTCAGGATACAGCTGCAGATCATGCGAGAGAAACCCAATTTGGGCTCGCAGCCCGGCACCGCCACCCTCAGCCGACCATTCGCCGTAACGCACCGTCCCCTCGGATGGCGCTGCAAGCGTCGCCAGAACGGCCAGCAATGTAGATTTCCCCGCACCATTCGGCCCCAGCAAGCCAATAATTTCACCGCATTCGCAGGTCAGGGAAACACGGGCCAGTGCCCGGCGTCTCCCATAGAAGCGAGAGACGTCAGATGCCGTCACGCACTCGAAGTCGATTGGGGTATGAGCCGACACCAGATGCTAGGCCGGCGTGCGATCTGGGGAGAGACTACGAGTGACCGGCGGTGCAAGCCCCTCGTTGAGATCCAGTAGCACGCGCTGGAGCTGGTCGATCAATTCCGCGCGCCTGGTACCGAAACGCGTCGGACCGATCTTGCCTTGACTATGCTGACGTTCTACCTTCACCAGCTCAGTGAACAACTTTTCGCGTCGGTGGTGGAGCGCTTCGTGGTCGGTCTGGCTCTCATCCTCAGGGGGCACGCCTACTGACACCCACATCGCGAGGGCAACAATCATCCCTGACAAAGACAATGCCAGAATCCGCGGCCACCCAGGATGATGAGGTAAACCACTCAGCTCCATTACGACCGGCTCGCCAGCTGGCACACGCCGCCCGGCTCCCCATAACAGCGCCGAACCACCAGTCGCATTGGCCTCCATCTCCCCCCGTCGCTCAATCTGCGCCGACGCTAAATCGAGAGCACCCCATTGTTCGACAAAGACCAGGAGTTGCTCAAAATCGGCAGGAAACATCTGCTCCAGCGCCAAGCTGCCACCAGAATACGGCAGCACATAGGCGACGTGTACCGGGGTCACCCCTTGGTCAAATCCCCCCGTCACCCACACCCGAGGACCATCCACCAAAGTTCGAGGGGTCGACCCCTGGAGAACGGTCCCAGACTGGGCTCCGGGAGGCAACGTGAATTCGAATGCGGGCTGGGGCTCCACTCGCCCGTCAGCGATATTGAACACATCGAGGAGGTAATACACCTCAATATTCTCTTCACCGAGTTCGATCAGGATACGAGAGTCCTGGCTCAACGTCACCCGTCCAGGACGCGCCGGCTGGACCGGCGCAACGTCAGCCGCATCACCCCCGGCGCCGACTAGCATGACCGCTACACCGCCCTGACCTGGCGCGGCGAATGCCTGCGAGACGAGCTCCGCTCCATCAAGCGTCGTCGCCACAGAGACGCGGGCGCCTGGACTCAAACTACTGAAACGCGCTCGTCCCTCCTGGTCGGTGTTGGCTGTGGTCACGGCATCACCCGCCCGAAGGTCAACAGGGTGATCTAAAACGTTGTTCGCAAAACTGCCACGAATCACGCGGACCGTGATTTGCCCATCCGGCAGATTCGGATCCGGGCGCGGAATGCCAGACATTTGCCTCGGGTCGGGCTGTGCGGACGCCCCCGATGCGGCGCACCACAGCAGCAACACTGCTGGGATCACACGGAGCCCTCGGCTGACGTCGTACGCTCGTGTCATCACCCTTCCGCTCACACCTTGCATTCGCCGCTTGCCCTCAAAGCGCCGTCCCACATCCCTTACAGAACGCCGCATCTACATCATTCGGGATTCCACAACTCCGACAGTCTCGCGGCCCGGTCGCATCGGGTTGCCTCGAGGATGCCACTTCTCGTCCCAGGCGTTCCCGAAGCTCCCGCTCGATCAGCTGCAGATAGTCCACGGCCTCCACATCGAGCTGTTTCATCAGCCGGATCGCACGTACCCGCAATCGACGGCCCATGTCATCAAAATCGGCCTCGGAGACCTTACCCATGGCGCGGTCAAACTCCAGCTCCTTAATCGACCGGAGCACGAGGGTCTTCTCACGCTCGACCGCAGCCCGGCTCCGAGAGCCCGCCATCACGATCGTTTCCTTGAAGTCCTTCTCCGCGAGCGGCTTCACAGCACGATAGAGCATCAAGCCAACGTAGCCGGCCGCACCAATAGCCAGTGTGAGGAGAATGGCCCCCACGGGCTCGGCGGGTCGCCCGACGAGCATCGCGATCGTCGAGGCCACCAACGATGTGAGGACAAATAGATGCCAGGGACGAAACGTGGACGGTGTGGACTGGGACACTAGTCGAGATCTCGAAGCTCGTCGTTCAGCCGTGCCTCCAACTCAGCGTCGCCGGCCCCGGCAGTCGCCAGCACGGCATCAGCCTCGTGGTCCGCACGGGTCCAACGAACCAGCGCACCTCCCAGTGCGATGGCCGCCGTCATTGCGAGCAGATACGGAAATAACCAGGCAAGCCGGTTGAACCCCTGGTCAAGGGGCGCTGCCAGGGCCTCCTGACTTCCGTGCTTCTCGATATAGAACTGGAGCACTTGATCTCGGTTCAGCCCTTCGGCAACCAACCCATGCAGTTCTTCCCGAGTTGACGCACCAGTCGCACACGTGCATTCGGCGAGAATCTTCTTCCCACACCCGGGACTACCGCACATACATACCAACGAACGCTGCAGGTCGAGTTCAAGTGCGCTTGTCGGTACAGTGGCCTCCTGTAGCGCACCTTCGAGTGGTTGCGCACGTACAGCCGCCGGTCCCAGGAACGTGAGTGCCGCAGCAAGAAACAAGACCGATACGGTGGCTGCGCCCTCTGGTACCGGCGCACCCGCATAGGCAAACGCGCTCTCTGGTAGCAACGCCAGGCCAGTGCCAAGCGCCAATACCGTGAACCCGAACCAGATCCAGTTAACCAGTGGATTCACGGTAATCTGGAAACTCGCGGCTTGATCCCCCAACTCATAACCGGCCAGCACGATATAAAGGTCATCCGCCACCGTCCGACGCATCGCCACTTCCGTCGTCGGTTCGGTCTCATGTTTGAAGTAGAACCACCGTGCCGGATAGAGTTCTCCGATGGCTTCCTCACCTTCGAATATCGACATGTGCGCGGTGATCATCTGCTTTTGATCATCTGTCGTCTGGCTCAAGCGATCGTATCGGACCGTATAGGGCCCCATAACGCTCTGCTCACCAGGCCGGAGCAGGACTTGCGAATCCAGCTTGTAACCCGAACCAGCGAAGCCCAAGAACATCAACACGATGCCGACGTGGACGACGTACCCACCGTAGCGACGCCGAGAACGGGCTACCAGGCCAATCATTGCCGTGAACAGATCGGTTCCGGTCGCCTCCCTCCGCACGGCAGCCCCTCGCACGAACTCCTGACTGATTGTACCGACGACGAATGCACACAACGCGAAGCACAGCCCAGAGACCCACACCTGAAAACCAATGGCATAGAGCCCCGCCGCGGTCCCCACCGCCATCAACGCGGGCCACGTGAACTGATACAGCAGATTGGAGGGCGTCGACCGCCGCCACGCGAGCAAGGGACCGATGCCGGTGAGCGTCAGCAGAACCAAGCCAATGGGCAACATCCATTTCGTAAAGAACGGGGGCCCAACAGTAAGACGCATCCCGGTGACCGCTTCACTCAGGGTCGGAAACATCGTCGCAAACAACACGAACACAGCCGAAAAAAGAAGAATCCAGTTATTCACCAGGAACGCGGCCTCACGCGAAATCCACGACTCCAGTTCATTTCGCGCCCGCAGGAGCGGGAGCCGGTACACCACAAGACCGAAACTCACCACAAGGAGGACGACCATGAACACGGTGAACATCCAGGCCAGGGCCGTATCCTGCCCAAACGCGTGAACGGACTGCACGATGCCCGATCGCGTCATGAACGTACCGAAAATCGTGAGGAAGAACGTCATGATCACGAGCGTCATATTCCAGACCCGCAGCATACTGCGGCGCTCCTGAACCATGACCGAGTGCAAAAACGCGGTCGCCGTAAACCAGGGCAACAACCCCGCATTCTCAACCGGGTCCCAGCCCCAGTAGCCACCCCATCCGAGTTCCTCGTATGCCCAGATCATCCCGAGGGTCAACCCCAACGAGAGAAACAACCAGGACATCATCGTCCAGCGCCTGACGGCGCGGAGCCATGAATCATCCAAGTGCCCTGTGATCAAGGCCGCAATGGCGAAGGCAAACGGGATCGTCATTCCGACGAAGCCCGTGTAGAGCGACGGCGGATGAATCGCCATGTAGGGATTCTGAAGAAGCGGATTCAATCCTCGCCCGTCCATCGGTGCCTGCATGAGGTACGTGGCGAATGGATTCTTGTGCACAATCATCACGAACAGAAAGAACATCTGCACGACCGAGATGACCGCCACAACGTAGGGAATCAGTTCACGCTGACGCTCACGATTCGAATACACCGCCGCCGCGCCGAAACACGCCAGCAGGGTGACCCAAAACATGATCGACCCGTCGAGCCCTCCCCAATACGACGTCAGCTGGTAGAACAGCGGCTGCGCCGAGTCGGAGTAATTATCGACATAGCGGATGGAGTAGTCCTGGGTGACAAAGGCGTGAATGATGATGGCTGACGCCAGTAGCATCAAAGCCGTCACCAGATAGGTGGCGCCAATACCACTCTCGATAAGCCGGCCTGACCGGCGACGTGCCCCAGCCACAGACACGGCTGCCGCGTACGTGCAGACGACGAATGCCGCAAGGAGTGTGAACGATCCCAGGGATGCCATCGTATTCGTCCTTTTGCCAGTAGAGACGCGCTGGCTTCAAGCCCGTCAAACGATTCGGCTACCAATCACTCGACGTAGCCTGGTGCGTAAGACGCAAGTGCGGGAAATAGTGAGCAAGGCCGTCGCGGGCCGGCAAGCTCAGCTCCGCGCCCCTACTCCAACGTTGCGGAGTCGAGGCTCGGCTTTGGCTCGTACTTTGAAGGACATTTAGCCATCACGCCATCTGGCTTCACGACGAAGCCGTGCGGTGCAAGCTGACCAGAGATAACGACTTCCGAGCCATCTTGGAAGGTGTCGGGGACGATGCCGGTATATTCCGCATTGATAACGGCACCGTTATTCTCGACCTGGAATCGGTACTCCAGTGTATTCGGCTTCCGAAGCCGGGATCCGGGTACGACAAACCCGTGCACCTGCAGGTTCTTGCCGTTCCACGACTCCCGCTCGGCCAGCACTTCGTCGACATGCATGTAGTACTCAGTGCCCTCGGCAAGGGTCCCCCACAACAGGCCACCAAATGCCGTAGTCAGCACTATCGTCGTGACAATTGTTTTCACGGTCTTGGCTGGCATACGCGCTTACTCCACCGTCTTCAAAATTCGTAGTACGCAGGCTCTCTCAGGATACCGTGACCTCGGTGCGATGGTCAACGCGAGGCCCGGCTCGAGTTCTCGTACACGCCAATGCCCCGATCTACACCAACCGCACGCAGCAACCGGTCGAGCAACTCGATCGGAAGTCCAACAATGTTCGTGTAGGAGCCGTCGATCCCCACCACAAACCGGGAAGCCAGGCCTTGGATCGCGTACGCACCGGCCTTCCCCATCGGCTCTTCGCTCCCTACGTACCATCCGATATCGTCCTCGCTGAGTGAACGCATCGTCACCCGGGAAGACGCCACATCACACAACCGCTGCTTGCCCGCATGAACAGCCACACCAGTCAACACCTCGTGTGTCCGACCGGACAGTCGGTGTAGCATGGCAGTCGCGTCGGTCGCGTCGGTCGGCTTCCCGAGCGTTGTCGCCTCCACAACAACAAGGGTATCGGCACCGACCACAACGGCGCTTGGTCGCTTCGCGGCCACGGCCGAGGCTTTCGCGTGGGCTAACCGCGCCACGAGCGCATGAGGGTCTTCGCCGGGCCTCGGAGCTTCATCGACATCCGCCGGGGCCACGGTAAAAGCAAACCCTGCGCGAGTCAGCAACTCCGCGCGACGGGGAGAACGGGAAGCAAGTACCAGCACGACATACGAATGTTACAGTAGAACGATTGCACCTTCGTGCCAGCCCATGATAGCGACCCGACACTGCATCACTTCAGCCCTGCGCCCAATACTTCGCAGCCAACCCCTGTCGCCAGGAAAGGTACGGTTCGCCTGGGCCGCAGCCGTGGGTCGCACGATTGATCAGGCCACCGTCGTCGCATTGGGCACCGACGGCACACTCACGGTGACCACCACCGATCGGCACTGGTCCCGTGAAGTGGGACGTTCGAGTCCGCTCATCGCGTCGCGGATGAACGAACTCCTGGGCGACAACACCATCGCCCGCATCAACATCGCGACCGCACCCGCGCGCTAGCGCCTCGCCCGCGCGGGTCATCTGGAGAAGCCATCATGCGAGACTCCGTTATCGTCAGCGCCGCCCGCCTCCCCACCGGCAAGTTTCTCGGCGCACTCAAGAGCCTGCCAGCCACCGACCTCGGCGCCCGCGTCGTTCGCGAGTCAGTCAAACGAGCAGGCATCGAACCAGGAATCGTCGACGAATGCATCATGGGCAATGTCGTCTCGGCTGGAGTCGGACAAGCTCCGGCCCGACAGGCGGCCTTACGTGGCGGACTTCCTGACCATGTTGGCGCCTTGACGATCAACAAAGTCTGTGGCTCTGGTCTCAAGGCGGTCATGCTCGCTGCCCAGGGAGTGGCAACTGGAGACATCGACGTGGCCGTGGCGGGAGGCATGGAATCGATGAGCAACTGCCCCTACCTGCTGACCGATGCGCGTGAGGGACTTCGCATGGGCAACGGGGAACTGGCGGACTCCATGCTTCACGACGGCCTCTGGTGTTCGCTGGAGAACTGGGGCATGGGACTTGCCTGCGAGGCCGTCGTCGACCGCTACGACGTATCGCGAGAAGACCAAGACGCCTTTGCCGCTTCGAGTCACCACAAGGCGGCACAGGCTATTCGGGAATGCTGGTTCAAGGACGAAATTCTTGCAGTTGAGATTCCGCAGCGCAAAGGGGATCCCATTCTACTGTCCTACGACGAAGGGGTTCGCCCCGACACCAGCGCCGCAGCGCTCGGCAAGCTCCGTCCGGCGTTCAAGAAGGATGGCGGCACCGTCACCGCTGGCAATGCACCTGGCGTCAACGATGGCGCAGCGGCGGTCGTCGTCATGTCAGCCGAAAAAGCGGCCGAACTCGGAGTGCCCCCGATGGCGCGCATCGTCGGTCAGGCTGTCAGCGGACTCGCTCCAAAATGGCTACTGATGACTCCGGTCCAGGCGGTACAAAAATTACTGGTCAAAGTCGGCTGGACGCTGAACGACGTCGATCTCTTGGAACTAAACGAGGCGTTTTCGGCTCAAGCCCTCGCCGTAATCCGCGAACTCGAGATCGACCCGGATAAAGTCAATGTGCATGGAGGGGCGGTAGCCCTCGGACACCCAATCGGGGCGAGCGGTGCCCGTATTCTAACGACCCTGCTCTACGCCATGCGTCGCCGGAACGCCACACGCGGTATCGCCACGCTCTGTCTCGGTGGAGGAAACGGCGTCGCCCTTGCTCTCGAACGGCTGAACTAGAACTCACTCATCTTCCAGAAGGCGATCCCACCGGCCTGCTTGCCGACGTCAACCGCCCCCATGCGCTCACCAGTGGCCACGCGGTAGACCTCTACGGTTCCGGGATCGTCCCCTACCCCCTCGAGCGTAACAAAAGCGTACTCACCGTCGGGTGTCATGACGACGCCATGCGGAATCGTACGACTGGTCACAACCCGCACCATCTCCCGCCCCGTCTCCAGATTCCAGAACCCAACCGCATCAGCCTCTTTGTAGGTGGCTACCAATGTCGACCCGTCCGGTGAAAGACCAAGATTGTAGGGTCCGCTCCCTGTCTCAAACCGTCGCTCAATTCGCCAGGACGCCAGGTCCACCTCAAAAATCGTGGCAACGTTATTTCCCGTCACATACACTTTTCCGGAAGGGCTCGGCTGGGTCACCCACGTCGGCATCACGCCGGCGCCAAGTGGCAAGCGGCGAGTGATCTCAAAACCGTACGCATCGAACTCGACCAGTTCACACTCCATCATATTGACCGTGTAGAAGAGGGACCCGTCTCGATTGAAACGCCCCCCGTGGGGACGGATTCCACTCTCGATCCGCGCAACCTCGGTCATGGTCTCCGCTTCGACCACGGAAATACCGCTAGGCTCCAGAGGCCCATGCAAATTGAAATTCACCGCAAACAACAGTCCTGAACTGGGCGACACATCCAACGTGGCAGGAAATAGCCCCAACGTAACATCTCCCAACCACTGGTCCGTGCCCGTCTCGTACTTGTGCACACTGCCATACGGCAGTCCATGCGCGATCGATACATACCAATATCGACCGTTCGGATCGACGTTCAGACCGTGCGGTCCTTCAATCTCCGCCGGGAAGCTCCCGACGGCCACCGTCTTGACCACCTCCATCCCGCCGGGCCCAAACCGCACGACCGATACTTCGTCGTCAGACTCAGCCGCAACATACACAAAGTAGCTGTGCGACGGACGCGTGGCCGTCTCGGCGCCCTCGGCACAGGCGATCAACAGCCCCATCGCCACGCAACTCCCCCACCTGGAACCTACCACGACACCCCCATCCAAGGCCCGGCACCGGGAGTATCGCTAAACATCACAGCCCAGAGTCCGGTATTCCAGTCGGTAAAAAACACATGCCCCTTGTATGGCTGCGGTCCCCACACGAACGGCGCATTTGCGATGTACCCCGCGGGATCTGTCGGCACAAACATGGCAATTTCGCGCCCCTGCCGGTAGAGATTCCCCATCAGCTCACCCGAGACATCAACGACACGCAGGCCGCCGTTGTAGAAGGCGACGTACAGCACATCGTCCTCGACCCATAAATTGTGCGAGCCAGCCTCTGGCACCTGGTATCGGGCCACCTCTCGAGGGTTCTCCCAGTCGCTCCAATCGATAACGTGCACCCACCCCGCCGCGCGCGACGGCGCACCTCCCCGCGTTCCACTGAACCCGCCAAAAGGAAATGCTTCGTCAGCCGCGAACAGATAGAACGCCCCCGTAGACTGGCTCCGATAGGGGAACGCCGCATGGTTCCACCCGCTCGGATAAGCGTAGCGCCCAAGCTCGACAGGTTGCTCCGGGGTTCCTCCTCGCCCTCCCCCACCGACGTCAACCGCGACGACCCCATCGGTCCAGTTCGAGGAAAAAGCGATCCCGTCACTGACCCACACGTCGTGGATACTGTGTCCAGGCGTTTCAAGCTCGAATCGACCAACACGAACAGGATTTTGTGGGGTTTCGATATTGATGACATCGTAATGGCGTCCGCCGCTCAGGGCATAGACATGGTCCTCTGCAATGAAGACATTGTGGACACCACCAGTCAGCTGGTCGGTGAACTCAGCCAGCACAGGCACGCCTTCGCGTGGATTGCCGACACCGAGAATCACGATCCCGTTCCGCCGGTCCGAGGCGCCTTCCCGACTAATAACCGCAATATCGCCGTCTTCGGACACCTTGACGTCGTTCACGGTCCGAGCATCGACCGACACCTCGTGCAATTTCTCGATATTGGCCGGATCGGTTACATCCCAGACATAAGACCGACCATCGGCTCCCCACGTCCCAGTGATCGCATAATCCCGACCGTCCGTACCCTCCCAGATCCATAAATCCGAGGTATGCCGATCGAGTACCTTCCCACGTCCAATCACGTCGACGGTGCGCCGGACATTTCGCGGCACGATCGAAATCGTCCGGGAGGCGGAATGAGCCCCTGTCGTCGCTACGACCGTATAGGTCCCAGATCGTTCTGCAACAAACCGCCCATCGGTCGAGACCTCGGCCGAAGCGCCCGCCGCAACAATGCCTGGTGCCGTCCGTCCTCCGACCCCGTACTGCACGGGCACACCACGCACCGACAATCCCCGGGCATCCTTCGCGAGGGCGGTGAACCGGACCACATCACCAGTCCTGGCACGCAGGGCGCTCGCCTGCAACTCGAGTGACCTTACGGGACTCGCTTCCACGTCGATCGCCAGCCCGACGGACACGCCCCCTGCAGTGGCGGTGATCTCGGTCACACCTGGAGCGCGCAACGTCAGGACGCCAAACGTATCTATCCGCGCTATGTCGAGATCAGATGAGGTGAACGTCACGGGAACATCTCGACGAACCTCATCCAGGCGGTCGACCACTGTCACCTGGAGTCGAGGAACAGTCCCAACGTAATACTTGGGGGGAATTTTGGAAAATTCCATCCGCGCCACCGGCGGCAGCGGAACTGTGACCGGCACCTCGACCCGTACCACCGCTTCGGGACGGCTTCCCTGGTCACCCGGATCCCTCGGGACAAGTGCAACAAGTCGAAAATCACCGGGACGATACGCTTCAACCATGCCCTCCCGTGTCACGCTGACGCTCCGCCTGGCACGAGAAAAGAAGATGACAGAGGCATCCTCTACCACCACCCCCTCGGCATCCCGCACGGTCGCCTCCAGACTCACTATGTCTCCAACAGCCAGCGTCAACCGACTCGGAGTCACTTCAAGGGTGAATTCCGCTGTCGATTCCTGGGCCGCGACCACTCCGGAACAAAGGCACACGAGGCTGCCTAGACCGGCGAGAACATATCGTCGAAGCGTCGTCACAGTATCTCCATGCTCGACTTGAGCTCCTAAACCCGCGCCGCGTCCGTCATGGCGCCCGTCGAATGTCAGCGCACGGCCGAGTCAGTGCCACAGACAACCGACCCGCGCCATGCTCGAGGGAAAGCGACTAGAACTCCACCTCTGGCACGGCGGCCGCCGCTTCATCGGCCTCGAAGTAATCGCGATCGCCAAAGCCGAACATTCCCGCGAACAGATTGCTCGGAAATCTTCGGATATCTGTTCGGTAGGTTCGGACCGCCTCGTTGTACCGCTGCCGCTCGACCGCGATACGGTTTTCAGTCCCTGCTAGCTCGTCCTGCAACCGAATGAAATTTTGGTTAGACCGCAACTCCGGATAGTTCTCGGAAATCGCCAACAATCGACCTAACGCACTGGTAAGTCCCGCATTGGCATTCGCCGCCTCAGCAGGCGTCACTGCACCAGCCAGCCGACCTCTCGCGTCGGCAATCTGTGAGAACACCTCGCGTTCCTGCCGGGCAAACCCCTGGACCGTCGCGACCAGATTCGGAATCAAGTCGGAACGACGCTGCAGGACGTTCTCTACTTGCGCCCAGGCCCCATCAATCTGCTCGTTCGACATGACGAAACCGTTGTAGCGCCCGACACTCGAACACGCCCCCATCAAGAGAACGACCAAGAGGCTTCCCCCAAGAACAACAACTCCTCGTCTCATTCCTTCCTCCTCACGGTATAACCTCGCAGACCGCAGGTCGACTCCATCTGAACGAGAGCTGGATCACCGGCGCTTCGTACGACACGCATCGGCTCACGCTTCGCCCGCAAACCGATCAACCCTAGCCACCGACTGCGTCAGTTCCGCGTAATAGCGCGCAAACAGGTTTTTCTCATCGACATTGAGTCGCACGTCGCGTTTCAGGCGAGCCACGTCCTCGAATGGCGCCACGTCAAGATCGGCGGCGGCACAAAAAAGAGAGACAACCTCCTCGTTATGGTCTGGGACTTGATCACCATGCAACCACAAACACCCTCGAAACAACGCAACAAAGGTCGTATAGGAGTCGGTCAACAACCGTCGTAAACGACGCGGAGCAGCGCAGGTCTCAACATACCCCTCGCGGAGACGCATGAGCTTTTCCCGGAGTTCTCGCTCACAGGCTAGTCGGAGATGTGTCGAATGTACGGGCACAGCCAAAAACGGATCATCCCCCACCACTACCTCTCGTCGCGCCTTTAGGTCGAGGAACTCAATCGGAAAGACATCAGCAGAGTCGGCAATCATCTCCGGCGTGAACAACCGGGGTAATGGCTGGCGACGCCTCTCCCAACGCCTTAACGCGGGCGCAAGCTGCTCGAGCACCGCCGGTGATAACGTGTCCAGTACTAGAATGAGATTGAGATCGCTCATACCCGGCTCGTAATCACCCCGAGCGGCAGATCCGTACAGGACAACACTCCGCAGGCCACTTCCCAGGGCCTGACCCAACTGGTCAAGCAAGATTTTCAGATCGGGATGCGTGGTCAGTGTCGTGTTGCTCATCTATTCTCCTCAATGGGGCTCTGCCTTCCCCTGTGACCGGGCACGAAGCGAGCTATTCCCGGGGCATGAAACATTCTCAGACGCACCACGCTAAAACCCGCGGGAAGCACCGCCACCACCAAATCCTCCGCCACCGAAGCCACCGAAGCCTGAACTCCCACCAAATCCTCCGCCACCGAAGCCTGAACGCCCACGCCCCCCACCGGAAAGCAGCAGAAGCCAGAACAGGCTGGGGTGTCGAAATAGGAGCCCCCCCATAGCCAGCATAAAGAGCAGCCCCACCACACTCTCCAAAGGACCACCCGTAGGTCGCCCTCGCCCTC
>CAZPZZ010000048.1:25350-25753 GCA_964591245.1 uncultured Vicinamibacteraceae bacterium
CCGCCGCGCGCAGGTCGCCCGCCGTCCATTGTTCCGCCTGCAGGTCGCCCTCGCCCTCGAGTCACCGGGGCCAGCCTCACCGCACCTTCGACCGTGACGTCAAACTCTTCGGCCGCTGCGGCCACGAGTCCAGCACTCAGCCGCAACAGCCCCCCGGAATACTCGCCGGCGGAAAGCAACGGCACGACCGTATCGAGGATTGCGCCCACTTGGCCATCTGGAAGAAACCCCTCGACTCCGTATCCGGTTGCAATGTCGATGTCGCGTTCCTCGAGGGCTAATACAATGACACGGCCGCGATCGGTATCAGCGTCCCCGCCCCCCCCCTCCGTCCCCAATCTCCCACTGCACGCACGAATGGGTTCGCCCTCCAGAGAAGGCATGGTGACCACCGCAATCGCCA
>CAZPZZ010000049.1:0-25742 GCA_964591245.1 uncultured Vicinamibacteraceae bacterium
CTGGCCGACAGGCCGGCCATCTCGAGCAGGGTGGGGTAGAGGTCTGGGCTGATGACGGGTTCGTGGCGAACCGTGCCGCGTTCGCCCCCGTTTGGCCAGCGTACGATGAGTGGTACCCGTACACCTCCTTCATAGAGCCAGCCTTTGGCACCGCGGAGCGGAAGGTTGGATGTGGAGTAGGCGGCGTCAAGCTGATCCGCTTCCACCACCCGATCGGGTCGGCCGAAGTTGGCCGCGGACATGCCCCCGTTGTCGGAGTAGAACACGACGATGGTGTTCTCCAGCTGGTTCGTCGTCTCGAGCGCGTCAAGTACGCGGCCGAGGCTCTCGTCGACCGATTCGACCATCGCTGCGAACTCAGGATTGTCCTGGTGTTGTTTCACCTGAATGGTCCGTTGAGGCAGGACCCTGTGCTCACGATGTGACGGGCCTGTCGCTAGCTCGCGGAGTTCGTCGCGCGAGAGTGGTGAGGGGGCGTCTGGGTTCCCCTCCAGCACGAAGTCCTGGCCGGAAGGCGCCGGAAGGTCTGCTAGCGTGTCGCGGTATTTCTGAACCAGATCCTCTCGTCCCTGAATCGGGTCGTGGACCGCGAAGTGTGACAGGTAGAGGAAGAAGGGCTGCGCGCTCTCTTCACCACTGTGATCATGGATGAATCCGAGCGCCAGATCGGTGAGCCGATCGGTCACGTACTCGTCTTCTTCGTTGGCGACGGCCAGTCCCTCCATTTCGTATGGCGGATGATAGCCTCCGCGAGGACAGCACCCGTTCCACTCCGGCACTTGCACGTCGAACCCCTGGTGAAGCGGCCCGGCCTCTTCATCGCCGAGGTGCCACTTCCCGAAAATCCCGGTGCGGTAGCCGTGCTCCTGTAGCGTTTCGGCCAGGGTGGCTTCCTCAAGCGGTAGCGCCTGGATCTTGTCGGCGCTCAGAAGACGCTCGAAGTCGTGTTCGCGGCGGCCCGGGAGCCAGTCGGTGAGCCGGAGACGTGCCGGATATTTTCCCGTCATCAGGCTTGCCCGCGTCGGTGAGCAGACATGGCCCGCGGCGTAGGCGTTGGTGAATCGCACGCTTTCGCTGGCAAACCGATCGATGGTTGGCGTCTCGTAGAGCGAGCTGCCGTAGACGCCCAGATCGCGCCACCCCATGTCGTCCACGAGAAAGAGCACGATGTTCGGCCTGTCGAGCGCTAACGTGGCATCGTCCGCCGTGCCGTTCGGGTCACTGTGCGCGCCGCAGCCCGCCGCAAGGCCCAGCAACGCCATTAAGAAGGTCGCGAAACTTTGCCTCGCAGGCTGCGGATTCTTTCGTGTCGTTCCAGAGCGGTGATCTGAACTTACGAATGTGTCATTCATGAGAGTGGTCCCGGTCAGGGTGGGAGCCTGGCACAGTGGTACGTAACCTCGTTCGGTGTGATTATACCGAGGCCTCGAGACGACGATAGCGGCTACCTGATGTCTATGTTCCCGGCGGTCGTTAGCGGAGACCGGTGGGGTACATCGGGCGGGGCGATGGTGTCTTGCGGATCAAGGTATAGTTTGCAGATGTGTATCCAGTGGAGGCGACACGTCATCCGAGTCGCCGTCGTGCTCGTCGCGATGGTGGTCGGGACTGGGGTCGCCGGCGCGCAACCTCCCGATACTGACTACCAGGCTCCGCGGACGGCCGATGGTCACCCCGATCTCAATGGCATTTGGCAGGCGCTCGGATCGGCGCACTGGGATATCGAAGGGCATGTGGCCCGGATGGGCCCCATCGCCGAGTTGGGCGCTCTGGGGGCCATTCCTGCAGGTATGGGCGTCGTGGCGGACGGGGAGATTCCGTATCGTCCGGAGGCGCTCGAGACCCGAAATCACAATAGAGAGCATTGGGTGGATCTTGACCCTGCGGCGAAGTGCTACATGCCGGGCATTCCGCGAGCTACCTACATGCCGTTTCCGTTCCAGATCGTCCAGAATCCGCAGGCCCTGATGTTTGCCTACGAGTTCACCTCGTCGACGCGCGTCGTCCGGATGGACCGCCCGGGTACCGAGGCGGCCCTGCCCTCATGGATGGGATACGCGCTGGGACGCTGGGAGGGTGAGACTCTCGTCGTCGATGTCACGAAGCAAGTCGCGGATACCTGGTTCGACAGCTCCGGAAATTTCCATAGCGCATCGTTGGAGGTCGAGGAGCGATATACCGCGATCAGTCCAGACGCGCTCTGGTACGAGGTCACCATCCGGGATCCGGAGGTGTTCACACGTCCCTGGCAGATGTCGATGCCGCTCTACCGGCGGCTCGAGCCGAATGCGCGGGTCCTCGAGTTCAAGTGCATTCCCTTCGCCGAAGAAAAAATGTTCGGCGAGTGGTACCGGCGTGACGCGCCAGAGGATGAAGGAAGATAGTCATGACTGCACGTATCACTCTCATCGCCGTAACCGGCCTCTGGTTGGCCGGTTCGCTCCCGAGCCCAGTTGCCGCCCAGGAGATCCCGAGAACCTCATGGGGGGTTCCCGATCTGCGGGGTACCTGGGACTTCCGCACTGTCACTCCCTTCGAGCGGCCGGAGTCGTTCCGCGATCAGGAATTCCTGACTGTTGACGAGGTGGACGAGTTCGAGGAGGCCGTCCGCCGGGGGCGTGAAGAGCGCGCGCAGAGCACTGACTACACGCAGAGCCAGGGTGACGTGGATGTCGGCTACAACTCGTTCTTCATCGATTCTGGTACCAGGATGAGCGGGACCATGCGCACGTCCCTGGTCGTGGATCCGCCCGATGGTCGGGTTCCGGCAATGACCGAAGACGCCCGGGAGCGGGCCCGGCAACGGTTCGCCACATGGGGGAGCCCACCGCGTACTCCGGCGGATCGCAACACGGCGGTTCGGTGCATCACCGGGTTCAACTCTGGCCCGCCGATGACTCCCGGTGCGTACAACAACATCATGGAGGTCTTCCAGACGGAGGATCACGTCGCCATCATGACGGAGATGGTCAACGACCACCGCATCATTCCCATAGATGGCGGAAGTGAGTCGCTGCCGGGGGATATGCGTCTGTGGAAGGGAGACTCTCGTGGCCGGTGGGATGGCGATACATTGGTGGTCACGACCACGAATTTCACCGGGGCCACTGCGTTTCGAAACACGGGCCGGAACCTCGCACTGACAGAGAGATTCAGCCGCACCGAGGCCGGCGGACTGCTCTACGAATACACGATAGACGACCCCGAGTCCTACGAGGCATCGTGGTCGACCGCTCTTGAGATGAGGGCGACGGATGACTCCATCTACGAGTACGCCTGTCACGAAGGCAACCTGGCGATGATGCTGATGCTGCGGGGGGCCCGTTTGCAGGAGGCCGAGGGGCGCGGTGACGACCAGTGGCTGGCCACGTGGTATCAGGGCGCAGCTGGAGCTCTGCAGGAGAACGACGAGGCCAACCAGAGCTCGGAGTCTGAGCCGGATGGCGACGACGAACCGGATGCTGACGAAGAGAACGAGCCGGACAGGCAGTAGCGGAGGAAAGACCCATGCGATGGATGCTCGGTGGCTTGGTGGTGGCGGCGATGTTCATGACGGTGGCGGTGCGGGCGCACCACGCGTTTTCTGCGGAGTTCGACGCGAACCTGCCCATTCAGGTGGAGGGCAAGGTGACCCGCGTGGACTGGATCAATCCCCACTCGTGGATCTACGTGATGGATGAGAGCGAAGACGGGACCACCCAGGAATGGATGCTGGAGGCCGGCACGCCGAATACCCTCCTCCGGCGCGGGATCACGGCGACTATTCTCACCGTTGGCACCGAAGTACGAGTGCGGGGCTACCAGAGCAAGGATCGGATCTGCGATCCGATCTGCCGGGGCAGCGGGCGAGACATCGTGTTCGCTGATGGCACGTCGCTCTTTATGGGATCGTCCGGGACTGGTGCACCGCGAGATGGAGCGGATCCGACAGAGGCGCCGCGGTAGCCAAGAGTCGGGGGTGTTCAGTGCCCCCGACCGTACTCACCTCCACATCGATCGACATTTTTCGTGAAGCCTCTACCGCCCGTGAAGGGCGTGGACATCCTGATGAGCGTCCGTCCAGGCCGTGAGTGCTGCTACCAATTCTTCGGACGACTCGTGAGGTCGCCGTACGCTCCGTTGAAGTAGAGAAGTGGCTGCCCTGTTCCCGCCTCCACCTTGACCAGTTGACCGACGAAGATGTCGTGGTCGCCACCGGGCAGCACTTCGGTGACCTCACACTCGGTCCAGGCGAGCACATCTGCGAACACCGGACATCCGAGCACTGGCCCGGGCTTCCAGTCGGTGTCGGCGAACTTGTCTGTATGACGGCTGGCAAACCGATTCGAAATTTCTTCCTGCTTGTCACTGAGCATGTTCACCGCGAATCGGCGGTTGGTGCGGAACGCCTCCAGGCTTCCCGCGCGTCGGTCAATACACACCAGGCACAGCGGCGGATCGAGAGAGAGCGAACTGAACGCGCTCACGGTCAATCCCCACGGTGTGCCGTCTTGATCGACGGTCGTCACGACGGTGACACCGCTGGCGAAGTTGCTCATGCATGCTTTGAAATCTTCGCTGGAGATGGCGTCTGCCATAAAAATCCCTTCTTCTCGTCTGGTCGGTCTGAGGTAGCGATGGGCTTACGTTTGCTCTACGGTAACGGTGGCCGGTCGTGCTCGGCGGTGATTCTGTGCGGCGGAAAGGGCCTGTGAAGTCGCAGGGTTGCCACCCGAATCGCCGACGCGCGAGGCTGGGACGCCACACGCCAGCGGGAGTCCTGTGGAACTTCCTGTCAGTCAGTGCCTGGTGTCAGTGTGATCTAGCTCCCTCTACCTTATCGATGAATTCTTCCGTGAACCAAGGTTTCGCTTCGGGCCACCAGGCAGCCGTCGGACCATCATTGATCATCCGAATCAGAGAAACCGCGTGTTTCTTTTCAGTGCGTGTAAGAGGAAGGTCAAGGTCCGCTTCATATTTCCTGAAGAGCGCCACCCAGAGGCAACACACTCGATAGGCTTCCTTGGGGGTCAAACCGTACGTATCTTCCAACGCTTGCATTCCAGGCAATTTGCGGCCGGCTTGTTCATAGATGTCACCAAGTAATGATCCAAGCTCTGTCGATGTTGCCTGAGCGAGCAGGATCTCACGGGTTCCGGCCTGTCTGGCCTGTATCGTCGCTGCAACTGTTGCCTGGCGGTCGGCTCGCACCTGAAAACCGACATACACGAGAGAACACACAACCGCGAATGCTCCGACCAGATCCGCAACGGCACTGATGGCTTCCCAGTCCAATGACATTCTTTGGTCTCCTGGCTTACGACCGACGAGGCACCAAAAGAACTCCAACTAGTAGTGACACATTAACTCACCCGACGGTAGGATCGGCGCCTAGGTTGATATGGTGGTCGTACTTGGGGGGGAGATGAAGAGATATCGTTTCGCGGGAAATGTTGCACTCGCTCTCGGGATCATGCTGTCCGCGATGTCCGGATTCTCTCAGGCGCAAGCGCCGACTGAGGGGCCGGCCATCGATGGTTCACCGGCCTGGTTTCTGCAGGGATCGTTTCCCGATCCGGGCGGCCGTACCATCGTCGATCCCGATGGCAACGTCACGGTGGTGCCTCGTAGTGAGGCCGGCGGTTACCGCCCGGTCACCGGGGCGACGCCGGGATGTCGGCAGTCGCCGATCTGTGGCAGTCGAGTCGGTCGACGCCGGGGAGATTTGCAACGGGTCCAGTGGGACCAAACACTGGGGTATAGGTTCACCTACCTCGATGTGTTGCCGGCTGGTCTTGGGGGTGTCCCTGCGGTGGCCCTCGATTCAAAAGACAACCTGTGGGTGTTCCGGCGTGCGGAGGTTGGTAAGTCCCAGTTGCTGAAATTTGATCCGGATCATCGCCTCCTCGTGGCGGTCGATCCGGACGTGATCGGCTATCAGGACAAGGCACACGGGATGGCTGTCGATGCGGAAGACAATGTCTGGATCACGGCGACCCATGGCGCCACGGTCATGAAACTCAGCCCGGAGGGCGAACTGCTCTTGACGATCGGCGAATCGGGGCGCCGAGGAGACTGGGATGAGGCCGAAGGACAGCGGCTGCTCTGGGAGCCGGTGATGGTCGCCTTTGGATCCAACGGCGATGTCTACATAGCCCAAGGTCACGGGAACGAGAGTCCGAACGATACCGGTTCAGACGACCCTGCTAACAACATCGGCGCCTCGAGAATCTTGCACCTCGACAAGAGTGGCCGGTTTATCAATCAGTGGTACGGCAACGAGGCCGGACCCGGGAAATTCAATTCGGCGCATGGGCTCGCCGTTGATCCCACGAATGGGGATGTCTGGATCGGCGACCGTGAGGACTATCGCATCGTCGTGTATTCAGGCGCGGGCGAGTTCAGGAAGACCCTGCAGATGAGAAACCTGCCGTGTGCCCTCAATTTCGATTCGCACGGCCAGCCCTGGATGGCGAGCGGTCAGGACGGCCAGTTCTTGAAGCTGGACCGGAACGGTAAGGTGCTCGGCGCAATCGGGAATGGGATGGGCATCGGTCCCGGCCAGTTCATCGAAGCCAGCTACTGGGTCATGGACAAGGATGACAATTTGTATGCGGGGGATACGGCCGTTGGACGGATTACCAAGATGGTTGCACCCGCGAGGTAGGCTGGTGGTCGACCGCGTGTTTGCGTGAGACAGACGACGTGGTCTCGGTCGCCACGGCCGTGGTCTGTTGGTTGCTGCCCGGAAGGATTATGCCAGGAACTATCGGGTTCTACTGGTCCGGCATGCAATGCCTGTGGTGATGGCGCCTGGCGTCTAGTTGTTCCCCGCCAAATCGATTGGAGGGGTGCCCAGGGTGTTGTAGCCCTCCAGGTGGATCCAACCATACGACGCGACCGATGTCTCAATAATGTCCCGGATTGATCTGAATCCGTCCGGCACAACGAGTTCGTCATGCTGTGCCTTGGCGATGGTCGGTACGACGGCGGGCCACATCGTCGTCTCCTCGGGACCTGCCTCGAATCGTGGTCCTTTGAATCCAGCACACACGGCGGTCTTGCGGTTGTTGGGGACATCCTTTTCAAATATCTGAGCAGTTACATCACAAGGGTCGGTCCCTGTGACCTTACAAAAATCAACATCAACGCAGACAATCTTCGGACCCAGAATAGATAAATTTTCTACGAAGAGGGAAGAGTAGCAGCATGTGGCAATGCCCCGGAGACATACCGTGTCCGGGGTGATCTTCACCCAGCGGAGGTGGTCTTCGCCCTTCACAACCTTCAGGCTGTTCTGGAGATAGATCTTGTCGATGCCCTGGTGGGCCGGATAGAAAGTACTGCCACGTTTCCAGGCGGCCCAATGCAGGATGGCATTGCAATCATCGCAGCAACAGATCAGCCTGAAAAGCGGCCTGGTCGTTGCAAAATGCACTTCAACATTGCCGCAATTACACGTGATGATCGCCACCGTCTGCCTCCTATTGCTTCGTGACCTGCCCGCAGTCGATCTATTTAATCAAATGTTGAAGATTGAAATAAACAACGGAACGGCAAGGTCCAGGCATGACGAGCCATTGGAGACCTTCCAGAGCCGACTTGGTTGAAGCGAGACATGCGCATGCGTTCAGTTTGTCCATGGATTCCCTCCGGGAAGCGAGTCCGGACCATCCTCGCGCTGGCCGGACCCATCATGGGGGGCATGGCATCGCAGAACCTTCTGAATCTGGTGGACACGGCCATGGTCGGGCGACTCGGGGCCCCGGCGCTTGCCGCCGTTGGTACGGCCAGTTTTGCGAACTTTATGGGACTGGCCGTGCTCATGGGGCTCAGTACTTCGGTACAGGCGATAGCAGCGAGGCGCCTGGGAGAAGGCCTGACGGGAGAGCTCGCACGGTCGCTCAATGCAGCCCTGGTGGTTGCGGTTATTTTCGGCGCTCCCTGGGCGGCCTTGTTGCACACGCTGGTTCCAGTGCTCTTTCCCCTTCTGACTCCAGACCAGGAGGTCGTCTCGCTCGGCGTGCCCTACCTGGAGGCACGAGTGCTCTCTGCAGTGGCGGTTGGCATGAATTTCTCCTTCCGCGGGTACTGGAACGGGATCGGGCGCTCGACGCTGTACTTCCGGACCCTCGTTGTCATGCACGCCACGAACATCGCACTCAACTGGGTCCTGATTTTCGGCAACCTGGGGGCGCCAGCCCTGGGCACGGAGGGAGCAGGTATCGCGAGCATGGTCTCCACCTATGCCGGCACCGGACTCTACATCGTCCTGGGCTTGCGTCATGCCAGGAGTCACGGATTTCTCCGGGTCCGCCCGGGTCAGAAGATGTTCCGCGCAGTGCTTGGGCTGAGCATCCCGAGTAGCATCCAGCAGACCCTCTTCGCGGCCGGGATGGTCGCGACCTTTGCCATCTACAGTCGCGTGGGGACGGCCGAGACGGCCGTGGCCAACGTAGTCCTGAATGTCGTACTCGTGGCGCTCTTGCCTGGGCTCGGCTTCGGAATGGCCTCCGCGTCACTGGTGGGGCAGGCCCTGGGACGAGGAGACGTTGATGATGCGGCGCGCTGGGGCTGGGACGTGAGCAAGCTTACCGGAGCCTGTGTTGCGCTCCTCTCCCTGCCCTTCGTGGTGTTGCCTGAGGTATTCCTGGGCGTGTTCCTCCAGGATGCGGACACGCTTGCGATGGCCCGTGCTCCCCTCCAGATTTCGGGTCTTGCGTTGGCCCTTGATACGGCCGGGCTCGTCTGGCTCAACTCGTTGCTTGGCGCTGGCGCCAGTCGCACGGTGATGTTCGTGTCGGTCGGACTCCAGTGGGTACTTTTCCTGCCGCTTGCCTATCTCCTCGGACCTGTCCTGGGCTTCGGGTTGCTTCCTCTCTGGTGGGCTCAAGTGGGCTATCGCCTGCTTCAGGCACTCGTCTTCGGTCTCTTGTGGCAAGGGCGCAGCTGGGCCTCCATCCGGCTGTAGGCCCCGCGGATGCGTTGCTGCCGAGACTGTGTGTGATGGTGGCAACCCGTCGGGACACTCGATGGATGCTTGCCGGATGGCGGACGCAACGGTACACTCGGCAACATTCGATATTTGGAAGCGCTCCAGATTTGGGGCCAATAGGGAATCCCGGTTCGAGGCCTGTCCTGCGTCGGGAATACGCTCAGCTCCGTTTCCGGCCGGACTGGACCGATCAAACAAGGGGGGACTATGTCCAGCGCGTCAACCAATCCGCACAACGATCCACAACTGGCGGCAGATTGTTATCCCAGTGGCAGCAAGAACGAAGCGACGGCGATGTGCGTCTGCGGCGGGGTCGAGATCAAGCTCAAGACGGACGAGCCGGCTCTTTCGGTATTTTGTCACTGCTGGGCGTGCAGACGGGCCCACGCGGCCCCCTTGTATCAGGTGCTGTACAGCAATACCGCGAATATCTGTTCAAAAACGGGAGCACAGAAGGACGGCGAATTCGAGGTCACCGTGACCAAGGGATTTGAACTGTTGACGGGAGGGATGGAGGGACCAGGCTTTCCCAACTGGCAGCATTATGAAGATCATCCCCTTTTTGGTGGAGTCGGCCGTCTCTATTGCGCGAAGTGCAGCGTCATCATGGTCAATGCGATTTACCTGAGACCCGGTACCGACCTTAACGATGGCGAAGAGGACGCGGAGATATTCGGGGTGTTTCCGGGGACCTTCACAGAGAAGATGAGCGAGTTCATTCAGTCCTGGCAGCCGGCAATGCATGTCAACTGCGGCAGTTCTATTTTGCCAGTTGCGTCTATACACGATGGACTGCCGAAACTGATTGATATGCCAGGCAGTGCCGCGTTCGTGTAGTAGACACGTTCGACGTGAACGTATTCTGGGGCATGCCGTGCTGGTAGCCCGCACTGTACAGGCACAAATCGGTGCCGGCCGCCTGTTGACGGTCGATGCGGGCGCAGTGCATTCCTCTGGGACCTTCCCGTGCTATCTCACATCGACGGCATGCCACTCGGGCGTTCGGAGTTCTCCGGAGACGAATCCCGCCTTCTGGTGCCGATAACGTAGTCAGGGATGAAATGACCGACCATGGGTAGCAGGACTCAGCTTGGTGTGGTGATGGATCCGATCGCCGACATTCAGCCCGCCAAGGACAGTAGCCTGGCCGTACTGCTGCAGGCACAGGCCGCCGGTTGGCAGCTCCATTACATGGAGATGCAGGACCTTGGCGTTCGCGATGGCGAGGCGTTTGGTCGCATGACGCCTATCCAGGTCACCGACGACTCCCACCGCTGGTTTGATCGCGGGGACCCGGTCGTCAGGCCGTTGCCTGAGTTGGATGTCATCCTCATGCGGAAAGACCCCCCGTTCAATATGGAGTACGTCTTTGCCACTTATATTCTCGAGCGCGCTGAGCTGAAGGGCTCGCTGGTCTTCAATCGACCGCAGTCTCTACGCGACGCGAACGAAAAGATGGTGGTTGCCTGGTTTCCAGACTGCGTGCCGCCCTGGTTGGTGAGCAGTTCCCTGGTGGAACTGCAAGGCTTCATCGCCGAACAGCAGCGGGTGGTGGTGAAGCCACTCGACCGCATGGGGGGACGATCCATTTTTCTCACGCATGTGGATGATCCAAATCGCAATGTCATCTTGGAGACGTTGACGAACAACGGGTCACAGTTCGTGATGGCTCAGAAATATATTGCAGAGGCCCCGAAGGGCGACAAGCGAATCATCTTGATCGATGGCGAGCCCGTCCCGTTTGGCCTGTTGAGAATCCCATCGGCGGGTGATTTTCGAGGCAACCTTTGTACTGGTGCAACGCCGCAGGCTGTGCCGCTTACCGAACGTGACCGGTGGATCTGCGATCAGATCGGTCCACGGCTGCGGAGCCAGGGCCTGTTGTTCGTTGGGATTGATGTGATTGGGGAATATCTCACCGAGGTGAACGTCACGAGCCCGACTGGCATCCGGGAACTGGATCGGTTGTGTGGGCTCAATATTGGCCGGGACGTGATCGATGCGATCGCGAAGAAATTGGACTAGATTCTGGCTGATGATGGCCGTGGCCAAGACAACTCAGATCCCTGGACATGGCCAGGGAACATTGGGTGAGGTGGCTGGATGAGTGAGTACTCTGGACCACCAATCCTCGAGGCCCTGCGGCCCCAGCTCGAATCCAAGAGAGCGGAGTTGGGTGAGTGGTTTGCGGCAAAGAGAGCCAGTCTCTCCATGCCTCTCTTTGCCTCTGTCGACATTCGCGACGCTTCGTGGAAGGTTGCTGCCATTGACGCAAATGCCTTCCCTGCCGGATTCAACAACATTTCCCCGGACCAGCGGACATTTCTCGCGGAGAACATGCTGAACTGGATTGCCTCAGAGCATCCAGATATCAATTGGCTGCATATCTGGCCTGAGCCACATACGAGAAATAGGGGGTATGTTCAGAATCTGATCGTCCTCAGCGACATGCTCTCCAGCCATGGCCTCAGGGTGACCGTGGGGTCGCCAGAACTCGCAGGCATCGATGAAGTGGAGGGTGTAGACGGACGCCTGTTCTTGTCTCCCACACGAGCTGAGGGAACCCTCCTGGTTGCGGAGAGGGCACCGGATCTCTTGATATTGAACCACGACCTGAGTGATGGTCCACTGCAGGGCGTCGGTGATCTTCCTGTGGCGCCGTCACAGGCCATGGGATGGTACCAGCGGCGGAAGTCCAGTCACTTCCGACATGCGCAGCCCTTCATCGACAAGGTCGCAGATATTATTGGCATCGATCCCTGGCTGCTTGGGACCCACTGGTTCGTGAGTAGAGACAAGTGTCTGGAGAAAGAGGTCTGCAAGAGTAGGCTTGCTGCGCAGGTCGATAGCTGCCTTGAGCATTTGCGCCTCAAGTATGAGGAACACGGGATAGAGGGTGATCCGTTACTGTTCATCAAGAACGACTCGGGGACCTATGGGTTGGGAATCATCGAGATCTCCAGCGGCGATGAGTTGCTGCACCTGTCGAAGCGGAAGGTGAATCGCTTGACTCATGGGAAGGGTGGTCAAGATCCAGAAGACTTTCTCATTCAGGAGGGAGTGCCGACATCGTTGACGCTGGGTGATGCGGTCATCGAGCCGTGCTTCTACGGGGCTGCTGGTTATGCATGCTCATCGTTCTATAGAGCGAATGACAAGAAGGGTGTCAACGCGAACTTGAATACCCCCTCAACGGAATTTATTTCATCTGTGGAATTACATCGAAGGGGTGGCCGAGATATTCTCGACGCGGCAGGTGCCTGGCACTCGCTGGTGGCCGAAATAGCGATTCTCGCGATGGGCGCCGAACTTGTCGAGCTTCAAGTCCATGCACGGCGTTGAGTGGAGACTCACCATGAACACGACAGATCGATGCGTCACAGGCTTTTGGCTGTTTCTTCCGGCTGCACTCATGGTGGCGACCAGCGCGTCGGCACAACAGGAAGCCGTTGCCTACTCGGGTGTCACCGAATCGCGATTGATGTTTCAGGAGAACTGCGCGGTGTGCCATGGTGACGACCTTGGAGGCGCAGCGCAGGGAACGCCCCTTCGGGGTGAACTCGTTCATGGCGAAGCCATGGCCGAGGTCGTCGGGAGTATCGCGAATGGCTATGTCGATTCAGGCATGCCCAGCTGGAACGACATCTTCAGCCCGGTGCAAATCCAGGGTTTGGCGATGTACGTGCTGGAGACGCGGGCCAACGTCGGTTATGTGACGTCGAACTATGACGCGCCGCTGTCGATTCCAGAACGCGTATTCGAGACGGACCTCCATCGTTTCAGACTGGAAACGGTGGTCGACGACCTGGATCCCCTGCCCTTTTCCCTGGCACCCTTGCCGGATGGACGTCTGCTCGTCACCGAAAAGACGAAAGGCGTGCGTGTCATCAGTCCGGATGGTGACAAATCGGAACTGGTGCGGGGGACCCCGCAGGCCTATGACGATATCTATCAGCTGGAATCGCGCATCGATATCGAACGTGGCATGGGGTGGTTGTTCGACATCCTCTTGCATCCGGACTACCAGGAGAATGGCTGGGTGTACCTGTACCACGGTCACCGCTGCGAGGATTGCACCGAGCTCAGCCGGGAGCGGGAACGTCCGGTGTCCATGAACAGGTTGGTGCGCGGCAGAATCGTCAATGGTGAATGGGTCGACGAGGAGATCATCTGGCAGGCGGACCTGGAGCACTATAGCGTCTCTGGAGACGTCGGCGCCGGTGGCCGGGTCGTCTTCGATGGCCAAGGCCATGTGTATTTTTCGGTGGGTTCGAAAGGTGGCATGGGCGGTGTGCAGGATCTGTCAACACCGTGGGGCAAGATTCATCGCATCAATGATGACGGCACGATCCCCGACGACAATCCTTTCCGTGGTCGTGATGATGTCTACGAGAGCATCTATACCTATGGTCATCGCAGTCCGCAGGGGTTGGAATTTGACAGGGCCGGGGGCAACCTCTGGGGAAGTGAACATGGACCCAGAGGCGGCGATGAGATCAACCTGTTGTTGCCCGGACGCAACTATGGCTGGCCCCTCTACTCGCTGGGACTCGATTACGATGGCACGCCGGTAGAGTACGGCCAGGAGTTGGGTCTTGAATTCGAGTTGTCTGACATCGAACAGCCGGTGGTCGACCTGACACCGTCGCCAGCCGTATCAAGTTTTATCATCAGCAGCAGTGATCAGTTTCCCGCGTGGCAGGGAGATTACCTGGTGGGATCGCTGAAGGCGCGCAGCCTATTTCGAGTCGAGATCGACGACAACCAGTTCGTGTCGCGGGAAACGCTCTTTGATGGCATCGGGAGACTCCGCGACATCGAACAGGCCGTCAATGGCGATATCTATCTGCTGTTTGAACACAATGCGGGTGGCAAGATTGTACGGGTTGTACCTGTGGAACCGTAAGTCCTCAGATTGAATCGCCTACGAGCCAGCGGTAGGATTGACGTCGGCATCGAGAGGCATGCGGACGGCGCCGATCAGGCATTGGGGAGCCGTCTGGCTGAACCCACCGGACCGTGTAGGGTACCGGGCGCGTCCGTCTGGTATCGTCGGATCTAGCCATGAGAAGAGTGCAACTCGTCCTGCGGTCGTTCGTTCTGGGTGTTGTCCTTATGGGGCTCCCGGCGTTGGCGCTGGCGCAGCGGGGCGATGAGTCGGGCCCTCCCCGCACGCCCTGGGGCGTGCCGGACCTTCAGGGGACCTGGTCGCTTCCCACGATGACGCCGCTGGAGCGTCCCGCCGGGTACGAGGACAGGCCTCGTCTCACGGCCGCGGAAGAGGAGGAGTTTCTCACCACGCGGCGGGGCCGTATTCGGCGGGGGCTGGCTGCGGCTCTGAGCGCGGACTTCGAGCTGGGTGATGGCGGTGTCGACCAGTCGATCTACGACGCTCCGCTGCTGGACGGGCGTACCTCGCTGGTCGTCTCACCCGTGACCGGACGGCTCCCTCGCACGCCGGTCGGCCAGGATCGGGCAGGGCTCCCGTCCCGGCGGATGCGAGGCATCCCCGAGGGCCCGGAGGACCGGGCCATGGATGAGCGGTGCATGTTGGGCGGAACACTACCGCTCCGGGGGAGTGCGTTCCCTCCCAGGATCTTCCAGACCCCGGGGCATCTCGTCATTCACTATGAGTTTGTGAATTCCACGGTCATCGTCCCGCTGGACGATCGTCCGCCGGTGCCTGCCGACATTCGCCAGTGGACGGGCACCTCGCGAGGGACCTGGGATGGGGACACTCTAGTGATTGAGTCGACCAACTTCGATCCGCGCTGGACATTTCAGGGATCCGGCGCCGGGCTCCGTCTCGTCCAGCGTCTGACACGGATCGATCAGGACACGATGTATCTCGAGTACACCGTCCACGATCCCGAGTCGTTCACGGAACCGTGGTCGGCGGCCTACCCGCTGACCAACACGCGGGAGCCGATCTACGAATACGCCTGTCACGAGGGCAACCGGAGCATGTCGCTGTTGCTGTCCGGTGCGCGGGCCACCGAGGAAATTGCCCGATTCGTCGGTTCGTTTGGCCTCTCGTCGTTCGAGCGTATCGGTGCGGCGGCCGGAGACGGTCCGGCGTTCACCGAAGGGATGCTTTCGTACGGTGCCAATGGGCGCGTGTCGGTTCATCTGACGAACGGTGAGGAGTACCTCGCCTACTACGGGCAGTATGACGTGAATGTCAGTCGGGGCGTCGTCCAACATGCGGTGGACGGCGGGTCTCGATCGGATTTAGGTGACCGGACGCTGAGCTACTCGTACCAACTCACCGACGGTGGCGACACGCTCGTGCTCTCATTGACCGGTGACGACGGAGTCGCGAGTCGCGCCACCTGGCTACGTCATCAATAATCTCTCTCGCTCAGCTAGTTCCAACCTACGGGCTGGTCGCTGGCGGTGACCAGCCCGCGGACGGGTTCAGGCACGGAATAACAGGAACCCGCGCAGAACCAGATCCGTCAGGATCTCGGCAAACTCCTGCCGTTTCAGCAGCGGGGCGAGTGCCGCCTGGTTGAGGACCTCGCGCCCGCACAGGAGCTCGGCCTCCCGCGCATGGGCGTGGGCGAGCGGATAGCGCTCGCCTCCGACGAACAGCTGGATGGTCCCGTCACCCTCGCGGTACCACACGAAGTGGGAGGGGGCGCTGCGACGTAATGTTTCGCCCTCTGCGAGTTTTCTTCGCAAGCCTGAAACCGTCTCGCTGGCAACCGGGGCTGTCGGTCCCGCGTCGCGTAGCGCCCGACTTGAGATACAGCCGACCCAACGGTCGAATGCTTCGTCCGCGAACAACGTTCTCGCGGCCTCGCGCAAGTGGCGCCGTGCGGAGGGCGGGATCTCCCCCAGGTGTTCGGCGGGGGCCAGATCTGGGTCGGAGTAGCGAATTGCCTCGAACGCGCTCGGGGGCAACTGCCGCAGGAATCCGGCGCAGAGTTCGCGAGGATCGGGCACGCGGAACCCGACCGAGCAGGTGACGCACGCTCCCACGGCTACGCCTTCGTGAGCGATCCGCGGCGGAAGGTAGAGGGCGTCGCCAGGGTCGAGAATCCACTCTTCTTCGGGCTGGAACCTGGAGAGAATGGGGATTTCTGCACCGGGATCGAGGCTCTCATCGTGGAGCGGGTCGCTGCCGATCCGCCATCGCCGTTGACCGAGTGCCTGGATCAGAAAGACGTCGTAACGGTCGATGTGCGGGCCCACACCGCCGCCATCGGTTGCGTAGCTGACCATCACGTCGTCCACACGCCAGTTGGGCACGATACGAAAACGGTCGAGCAGAGCCGCGCAGGCGTCAACCTTTCGGTCGGCTTCCTGGATCAAGAGCGTCCAGCCGTGATCGGGAAGCGCCTCGAAGTCCGGCGCGTCGAATGGGCCGCGCCGACACGTCCAACTCGCACCGTCATGAGGTGCGGTAATCAACCGGGAAATCGTGTCCGACTCACCGGCGAGGGCGAACAGTGCGTCGGCGGGCAACGGAGACGTGATCTCGGGAACGGCTCCTCGAATGAGCAAGGGCCGCTTCTGCCAGTACCGCTCGAGGAAGTCCCGTGGGGTCAAGTCGCCGAACTCCCTCCACCGTTCCGTCATGGTCTTCACGAATACGCTCCGAGCCATCGCTCCTGCACTGCACGTTGCCCCGGCGGGCAGAGGGGATACCGTGACCGGAGGAAATTCTACACTCGTCCGGTTGGGTTCAGCCGGAGGGGTTGGCGAGACTCCAGGAATCAGAGTTCCGCGAACCGGGAGGTGTAGTTTGTGCGATCGCCAATCGTGCGATTCAGGGCAATTACCTTGTGGATCGCCCAGGCGGAAGCGTCACCAGGGTTACGCAGCCCGGACAGGAAACACGATTGTTGCTTTCGGTGGAAGGGCTTTACGTACTTCGCGCCACTTGCGTATCGACGGATTGAGAATCGAGTGCAAGGACTCCCCGCGGGGTGGATGGCGGTCGACCGTGGGGGATCTAAGTCGTCAAGCGATCCAGTGGACCCGTCAGGTCGATGAAATCGCCACGTTGACCCCGGGAGTAGCGAAGTCCGACGCTATCGACGTCGAGGCCCATGGCGCGGGCCACGCTGATGAGGAGTTTCTGGTGCGGCAGACCGCTGACGTGGCTCATGCCGCCGGCCAATACCTGCGAGGGCACCCGCATCTCGGCCGGGGTGTCGTGTGGCCAGTACAGGTAGCGCCCCGTGTTGAACGCCCACGAGCCACCGACAAGTACCGGGTTGTAATGCCGGTAGCCGTGCCAGCCATCCCCGAGCTCAGAGCCCCAGACGATCAGCGTGTTGTCCATGACCGACCGGCCGTCGACGTCCGGGATGTTCTCCAGCGTGCTGACGAGACGCGCGACCTGCTGCCCGTGGTAGGCGGAGTAGTCGGTCATCGCGGCATACTTTGCTGCATCTTCGTAGATGTAGTGCGCGATCCCCTTGTGTACCTTGTCGCTGATGTGGGCGGCGCCGAACTCGGCGGTTGGCATCTCACCCAGTGAGAGTGAGACCACTCGGGTGATGTCGCAGCCGAAGGCGGCCGCGATGATGTCGGTGAAGGCGTCGAAGCGTTGGTCGTATTTCGTGAATGCCGCCGCTGGGCGTGGCGGGGCATCGCAGGAGAGCGTGGCCAGTCCTTCGAGACGGTGCCCGAGTCGCTCGACGAGATCGAAATGCGCTTCGACCCGGGTGCGATCGGTCGGGGTGAGTGTCGAGGACAGTTCCCGGTACTCTGCGTGCGCGAAGTCGAGGGTGGTGCGCCGACGCGTTCCGACAGCGTCACCGGATGACGCCGGTCCGAACACCCGTTCCCAGGCATTGAGCGGGGTGTTCTCGGCTGGCAGTCGGACGCCGTATGGGTTGTAGGCGATGGGCCGGCCCGCTTCGAGCGCCGCGTCAACTGACAGCTCAAGCGATGGCAGCCGATCGGGCCGGGCGATCCGGGCGGCAACGAGCTGGTCGAGGGAGGCAGATGTCGAGCGGGTGTCCCTGGCCGCGAAGTCGGCGTTGTTACCGGTCCAGGCGTGGATCCAGCCGCGGTCATGGCGGTTGCCACCAGCGTCGAGCTCGGCGGTCGCCAGTGAGAGGCCATCCAGCGCGAGCAGGCGGTGCCGGTGTTCGTATAGTGGCGCCAGCGGCCGGCTGAATTCCTCGCGCCGGAGAGACGCCAGATTGACAGCCCACGGTTCTGTGTCCGGGAGGCCGTGCGGGCGCAGTCGCCAGGTGGTGTAGGGCCACCCGTGGCAGTGGCTGATGATGACCAGGCGTCGTGGAGCGTCTACGGGTCGGGCGAACGCTTGCAACACGGTACCCGGCATCGCCGCGCCGAGCGTGCCCAGGCTGCCCAGCTGCAACATACGCCGTCTCGAAATCCGCGACATTATGGATGGTCTCCTGAGGTGCCGCTTCTGGTGCGGGAGCGGAACAGGTCGCTGACGGCGATGGCCACCAGCAGTTCCTTGATCGAGTCGTCCTGGCGGAACCGTGCCTGGAGTGGCGCGAGACCCGGGTCGTCAGCGTCCAGCTGGCGGCCGAGCGCGTAGCGCGTCCAGTGTGCGGCGTAACAGTCCCGTATGTGATCGCTGTTGGCGAGTTGCCGTACAAAGTCGATGCCGTCGGTGAAGGTAATGTGTTCGCCACCTGGAAGTGCGAGCGACCCGCTGGCATCGACCGGCTGTCCGTTGTCGGTGGCGCGCCACGTGCCGATGGCGTCGTAGTGTTCGAAGGCGAACCCGGGTGGGTTGATCATCCGGTGGCAGGTGTTGCAGAGCGCTGGGCTGGTCGCCGCTGCCGTACGTTGCCGGTTCGTGTGTTCGGCGGTGAGGGTGTCGGGTGGGAGCGCCGCTTCGGCCCCCTGCACCGGCGTACCCAGATGCATGCAGGCGATCCGCTCCAGCACGCGCGTGCCACGGAGAATCGGTCCCGGTTGAACGGCGTAGGCACCCAGCGCCAGCACTGAGGGCAAGGTCAGTACGCCGGCGCGTTCAGTACGTGGAAACTCGGCGGGGTAGAGCGTCAGCTCCTGCTGTCGTCCGATGGAGGCAACGACGATCTCGATCGGGCGGGTCACCGGGGTGCCCCCGTCGACCAGTCTCGCGCTCTCGCCATAGATCGGCTTCGTGGCGTCCGACATGTATCCGGTGTTGCCGGTCATCAGTGTGCGGAAACGCCCATCGCCGTCGAAGATGGCTTGGTCGACGAAGAGTTCCGTCTCGAGTTTCATCGAGTGACGGACCGGACCGAGCACCGCGGGCCATTCCACGTCGTCGTCCCGGGCAGTCTTCAGCTCCGGCGTCAGGCCAAAGAGGGGGCCGAACGCACGCCGGGCTGGTGCCACCAGCAAGACGTCCTCGGTGCCCAGCCACTGATGATGAAAGCGCACCACGGCAGATCTGGCCTTCGGGTGATCGAGCATCCGCCGAGCCTGTTGTTCGATTTCACGGTGGTCCATCAAGGCGCCGGAGTCGGCAGCGGCAAATAGCGTCTCGTCCGGCATCGAGTCCCAGAGGAAGTAGGAGAGTCTGGAGGCGAGCTCCCACGGACCCAGTTCGTCCCTGCCGGCCACCGCCCTTGAGTCGAGGCGGAAGTGGAAGGCCGGAGCCTGCAGGATTCCCGCGACACTCAAGGCCACTGCCTCGTCGAGCGGGAATTCGGCCAGATTGTCGTGCCAGAATGCCGCGAGGCGTGCTCGCTCTTCTGCGCTGAGCGGCCGGCGATACGCGCGTGGTGCGAAGCGCTCGATGCTGCTCCAGGCACAGGATTGCTGTTGTTCGCCGGTCAGCGCGTCCCAGTCAGAGCAGGTCAGGAAGGTCGGGGAGATCAGCGCGAACGACCCGAAGTGCATGCCCGCCAGGTGCAGCTCTTCCACCTGATAGGAGGACGGACTCTGTCCCTGGATGATCCCGTCGAACCCTTGGGAGCCTGGCTCCTCGGGGAAGCGCCAGGGCCATACCGCGGGCGGGGGCGGTGGCAGGAACACGCCCGTACTGGCCGTCCGGCGCGGGCTGATCCGGTCGGCGAGAGTCGGGCGCTCTGGCCATTGTTCGCCGTTTCGTGGAAATCCGAGGAGGTCAGCGATGGAGTTGTTGTACTCGGCCGGGGTCAGCGCAACCGGTGGAAGCCGGTCACTGACCGGCTGGGCTCCGGCGTTCACTGCGGCGAGGAGCAACAGAGCAGGGGCGAATATCGACGTTCGATGTGGACGACCGTTCACCCCTCAAGAATCGCAGCGCCCCCGGGGGGAGTCAAGTGTCCCTGGCCTGCGGCGGGGGCAGCACGCTGTCCGGCGGTAGCGCTGGGCGAGTGGCGCATCGTCGCAGACCGAGCGCGGCCGCCCACAGGCCGGAGCGGCGTGGTCTGGCTGGGACTACAATCGGTATGTCTGGAGTGTTCTGACCTGGAGGGAGTCGATGAGCGTTTGTACGCGCTTCGGTCTGGTTATCGTATGTGTCCTCGGGGGGCTCGGGCAGGCGGTCGCTCAGACGGCCACGCTGTCCGGCGATCTGTTGGGGGACTGGGAACAGCAGAAGCGGATGATGATGCGGACCGCCGAGGCTATGCCGGAAGCGGCGTTCGGCTTCAAGCCCACCGAGGTGCAACGCACCTACGCCGAACAGATTCTGCACGTCGCGGGCGCGAACGTGTATCTCATGCAGCATCTGGGCGGTGCCGCCTTGGCGCCGTCGGTGGACACGACCGATTTCAAGGTGTTCGGGCTATCGGCGACGTCGAAGGCCGACGTGCTCCAAGCGTTGAGCGACGGGTATGACTATGGCATTGCCGTGCTGCGGGAGTTTTCCGAAGAGCAACTGCTGGAGACCATTGTCGGTCCTCGCTACATGGGGAACGCGACGCGTGTGAAGATGGCCTACTTCGCCTTGAGCCACGCCATGGACATCTATGGACAGATGGCCGTGTATTTGCGACTCAACGGTGTTACTCCTCCGGCGAGTCGCCGCGGCGTCTAGTCAGAGGACCTCTTCGACACCGGAGGCAGAGCAGCGGTAGATGCGTCGGCCGCCAGCCCGCTTGGCCGCGTACATCGCATCATCGGCGGCGGCGATCCAGCTCTCGGCAGTCTGCGTGGGGTTGTCGAAGGTGACGATGCCCGCACTGGCCCCCGGGTGGACGTGTTGGCCCTCGATCTCGCAGGGTTGAGCGATAGCGTCGAGGAGCTTGCGCGCCACGACCTCCGTGGCCTGCTCGTTGGCGATCTGCGTCAGCAACACCACGAACTCATCGCCGCCGAGTCGCGCCACGGTGTCGATGCGCCGCGTGGCGCCCTGCAGGCGGTGTGACACCGTGCGGAGGAGGTCGTCCCCGGCCGCATGACCGATTTCATCGTTGATGACCTTGAGACCGTCGAGGTCGAGGAAGATCAGCCCCCCATGCCCGTCGTGGCGAGCGATCCGAGCAAGCTCGCGCTCGAGGGCTTCCTCGAGGCCGGCGCGGTTTGCGAGGTTCGTGAGCGGGTCGGTCATGGCGCGTCGACTGAGATCCGCCGTATGCAGATCGCGGTCCGCGCCGTAGCGTACGGCGAACGCCAGGATGGTCAGGACCGTGACGGCCCGCACGGCGAAGGTGACGACCGGATCGACGTCCCGTATGACCGTGGGCGGCGCGAAGACCGTCGCGGCGATGAGCACGAGGCTCGGTACCGCCCAGAGGCAGGCCGCCTGGCGACCCAGGATGTGCGCTGCCGAGAGGACGATCAGCGAAGAGAAATACACCGTGATCACGCCCGGTAGGCCGACGCCGTAGGTCAGGGCGAGCGTGCCCGTCGCGCAGGCCCCATGGCTGGCCAGATCCGCCAACTCGGGCCGGCGTCCCATCCACCAAAGGCTCAGGCCCTGGATCGAGAGGATGAGGGCACCCGCTGCAGAGAGCTCCGGAAGCCCGATCCACCAGGTCAGACCGACGACGACGGGTGCCACCATGGCCATGGCGATCCAGGTCTGACGTCGGGAGTAGGTCTGCAGACGATAGAAGATGCCAGAGCCCGCCCGATCACCGAGCCAAGCCCGAGATCGCCCGCCGTGACGCCCGCGGTCTATTGAAAGGGACAACCCCGTTACCATTTCGTTCATTCCGCGCTTTGCGTGTCGTGGAAACGACGACGGCGCATAGTGAGTCCCCGCTCACAGTACCCGTGTTCTTTGGCTCGTGAGAGGCCTTCGCGTCACACACCTTCCGGAAGCGCTAGTCAACAAAGGCAGCCGTCACCAATTCCGTATCCAGGTATTCCGTCCAGTGCTTGATCTTCCCATCGTGAATATCGATGACGAAACAGTACGTGTTGTTGTACGAACGCCCTGTTTTTGTCTGTGCCGTCCCTTGCACCTGCGCGACAACGGTATTCCCTTCGGCAATCGTGTTTTGTACCTCCGCACGAATCCCGTTGTCATCCAGTTGCTCCGCGAGCCGTCCGAACAAACGCGTTGTCAGATCGCCTTTACCGCTGTACGTGCCCGAGTATACGGTCTGGCCAATGATCGTCCACTGTAGGTCGTCCGCAAAACAGTCGAGAAATCCTGGCATATCCCCGGAGGACAGTGCGGCAAACGTACGGACAACAAGGTCCCGATTCGTCTCAATACTCACAATTGTTCCTCCTCGTTGGAACAACTCGTCCGAGGGAGCGCGGGCGGAAGAACGGGTGATCGAGCGACGCCGCCAAGCTTTGCCGATTTTACAGGAGAAAAATGATAGCGAGGGCGGGGATCGAACCTGTGGGGCTACAATGGGCGCCATAGATCAACGACGCGCAATTCAGGAGCCGAACAGACATGGCCATGAAGCTTGTGTTGGCGGTGCTCGGTGTGCTTGTAGTCCCAGCGTACGGTGTTCTGGCCCAGCCGGCTCCGTCAGCGGAATCGCCCGAGGTGCCTGCCGACGTTGAGGAGTGGATGCGCACGGCATGGGGTATGGAGCCGCAGGTGCTTGGCTTTACGGACACCCACTTTCTGGCGTCTTTGAGCGAGAGCGAACGGCAGGGCGCGTTTCTGTTCAAGCAGCGCTGCAATACCTGTCACTATTCGACGATGTCGACAACCCGAGGTGCACGGGCGGGTTTCGCCAGCGAAGCATCCGTTGGGCCGCGGCTCTCCAAGAGGAATGTCGACGGGGAGGGCCGCGAACGCGAGGCGCGGCGGCTCATCTCCGAGGGCTCGGCTACGATGCCCGCGTTCAAATACGCACTCCGGCCTGATCAGATTGACTCGGTCATTCGGTATCTCAAGCGAGTTGAGACTCTCCGTCCTCCGGTCCTGGACCGGCTCGTAGAAATATCGTCGCCGAAGTGACTGGGGGGATGAACATGGGGTACAGACCAGGATGGGTGCAGGCGATTCTCATGGTCGCCTGCCTGAACGTAAACGCGGCCGTGTCTTTCGGCCAGACGGCCCCGGCCGTGTGGGGGACAATCACATCGACGGCGGGTGAGACACTCGAGGGCGTCACCGTGTCCGCCCGTGCCCTGGGAAGAAACGTGACCACGAGCGTGTTCACCGACGGCGACGGCGAGTACTATTTCCCGCCACTCGAGGCTGGACGGCCATATAAGGTGTGGGCGCAGGCCCAGGCCTACGAGGCGGGCCGCTCAGACGTTACGCTGAACCAGACCTGGGCTCGACGGGATTTCGCACTCACCCCCAAAACGGACTTCGAGAATCAGCTCACGGGAAGCCAGTGGTACGCGGCGCTGCCAGAGGGCACACGCGAGGACCGCCGGATGAAGGAAGTGTTCCGGGCGGCCTGTATGGGATGCCACCCTCAAAACTTCACGCTGATCAGTAGATTTGATGAGGCAGGCTGGAAAAACATCATCGCCGTGATGAGTCGGATAACTCCCTATCGGTACGGGACTCCGGCGGCAGCGGCCAACCGCGAACCCAACCCGATCATGGTCTATTTCGAGAACGAGTTGGCGGCGTGGCTGGCGAGGGTGCGCGGTCCTGGTCCGTCGCCTATGGCGTTTACGCCCAGACGTCCAACCGGCGAGTCGACTCTGATGATTGCCCGTGAATACGATGCTCCTGAGCCCGGATTTGGATTGCCGTTCTTCAACGACGGGAGCACCGATTGGGCCCTCGGCCCTGTCGACTTCATGGACGAGTCCAAGCACCATGCGATGAACGCGACGGTGGATCACGATGGGAACGTGTGGATGGCCGACATGTTCAACATCACCCGCACCGTTGCCAAGTACGACTGGCGGACGGGGCAAGCGACGAATTTCGTCGTCTCCGAGCGACCAGGTGGGCCCCCCGCGAATTCGCACGACATTGTCGTCGACGACGATGGGATGGTGTGGTTCGACATGAGTTCCATAGGTGCGCTGGGGCGCATCGACCCGCGCACCGGCACATCAACCACCATCTACCCCCCGGAGGGCTCCCGAGTGGGGCCATGGATTGGCGAGGACGGACAGGGTGGTATTTGGACCGCGGGGGCTGCGAACGACGTGAAGGCGATGCGCTACGACACTGGCACACGCGAATGGACGCTTTTTGAGAACCCGATTCCGAATGCGTCGAACTACGGGATGATTGGCGATGGCGATGGTAATGGCTGGTGGTCAACCGCCAATCCGCAGGATGGGCTGATGAAGGCGGACCTCGAGACGGGCCAGGCCTCGTTCGTGGCGGTCCCCGAGGCAGTGAACGATCGGACCGACCTGTTCACTCAGGAGGAGTTGTCGATCTTCGCCGGTCGCCTGACGTTCTATGGCTACGGCCGGCCGGGTGCGGTGGCGATTCGTAAGCCAGGCGCCGATCCGCGGGGCACCGCGGTCTGGGCATGCTCGTGGTATGGCGGTGGCTTGGCGAAGCTCGACAGTCGCTCGGACCTCGCAAGGATGTATCCCTTCCCACCCGAGCACACGGACGGGAATTGCTACGAAACGTCGGTGGACAAGGACGGCGTCGTGTGGCTGCCCTTTACCCACGGCGATGCGATTGCGAAGTTCGATCCACGCACCGAGCGATGGACGAGCTACTTCCTGCCAACGATCGGGACAAAGACACACGGGCTCCAAGCGGTCACGGTGAATGGCCGCACTCAGATCGGGATGGGCTATCTCGGTGCCGGAAAAGTGGCGAAACTCGAGTTTCGCACGAGCGAGGAACTGGCGAGACTGAAGGCAGCAACGCGTCGGCCTTGATCCCGTAGGCACTTGAGCGGTCCGGTGTTGGCTGGCGACCGTTCGAACGGCCGGAATCTGCTAATAAATGTAGAAGACTCCGGCTTTTTTCATGGCCAGTTGTCTGTATCGACATTCCGGACTTCTGCGAACCAGCTTCTTGACCCGCGGCACCGCTGACGGGCGAGTAGCGGTAGGCGCGTGTACGATCGGAAGTTTGCGTGTTACACGACTTTGCCTGTTCTGTAGTACTATGCCGACCACGAAATAAGGGTTTTCTCGCGAGGAGTCGGAATGATTGTCTTCCCCTTTCATGCTCTGTCTGGCAGCCGTCTGGGTGCCTGTATTGTTGGGCTCGCGTTCTTTTGCGCGGCCTGGGGGGCGCCCGTGGCCGCCAAACCCGCCGGTGCCGCTCCCGCGGTGACCTACGCCAAGGACATCGCTCCGATTTTTCAGAGGAGCTGCCAGTCGTGCCACCGGCCCAACTCGATAGCCCCGATGTCGTTCATGACCTACCAGGAAGTGCGACCGTGGGCCAGGTCGATCAAGCAGCGCGTGGTGCTGGGCGAGATGCCTCCCTATCGCTACGACCGCCACGTCGGTATTCAGGACCTGAAGGACGACCTCCGGCTGAGCGAGT
>CAZPZZ010000050.1:0-5023 GCA_964591245.1 uncultured Vicinamibacteraceae bacterium
CGGGCGATTGCCTCTCGCCCGGGCGCATCGGTTCAGTGGCGACGGCGTCGGTGGCGTGGTTGTTCGGCGTTCTATTCGCGGCGGTGCCCACTTCTGTATTTGGACAACAGCCTTCCTCGGTCACCAGTGACGGTGGTGCGGCGGAGAATCCGTTTCCTGTAGCTCACGCAATCCGGGTGGATGAGGCTCCCGTCGTGGACGGAGACGTGCTCAGCGACCCAGTGTGGGACGATGTCTCTCCCTTGACCGGATTCGTGCAGAATATCCCCAACGAAGGGCAGGCAGCGTCGGAGCGCACTGAAGTCCGGATTCTCTATACTGCGGATACGTTGTACTTTGGGGTGATCTGCTACGTGGCGGATACCGACAGTATCATCGTGACCGACAGTCGTCGCGATTCCTCTCTTGAAGAGACGGACAGTTTTCAGATCATCCTTGATACCTATCTGGACAAGCAAAACGGCTTTGTATTCGGCACGAATCCAGCCGGGGTCGAGTATGACGGACAGGTGACGAACGAGGGACAGGGTAGTGGGCGGTACAGCGGTGGACCTCGCTCGGGAGGCGGCAGTCGGCAGCAACGGGGTTCCGGTGGTGGATTCAATCTCAACTGGGACGGCATCTGGCAGGTTGACGCCCGCGTGTCTGAAGTCGGTTGGTCGGCAGAGATCGCGATTCCGTTTCGAACCCTACGTTACCCTGCGGGTGAGAGTCAGACCTGGGGAATGAATTTTCAGCGGAATATCAGGAGCCGGAATGAGCAGGCGTACTGGGCTCCCTTACCGCGTCAGTTCGATCTGAACCGTCTTTCGTTGGCGGGGACTCTCGCCGGTCTTGAGGTTCCGGCCCAGCGAAATCTCACGTTTACGCCCTATGTTCTTGGAGAAGCCATTCATCGGGGGCTTGCGGCAAAGACCACCGCTCTCGGAGATGTGGGGGCTGATCTCAAGTACGGTATCACCCCGAGTCTGACACTCGATCTGACGTATAACACCGACTTCGCTCAGGTCGAGGTTGATGACCAGCAAATCAATCTGGACAGATTCAATCTCTTTTTTCCTGAAAAACGACCGTTCTTCTTGGAGAATGCCGGGCTCTTTTCCGTGGGGCAACCCGGGCAGCTGGAGGTGTTTTTCAGTCGCAGGATCGGCATCGGAGACGACGGTAGCCAGACCCCGATTCTCGGTGGTGGACGCATGTCTGGCAAGGTCGGAAACAACACCAATATTGGACTGCTGAATATGCAGACCAGTGCGATGCCAGCGAGTGGGTCCCCGTCGACGAATTTCACGGTGGCCCGTGTCAGGCAGGACTTTGTCAATCGCTCAAACATTGGAGCGATGTTCGTGGGACGCACCGCAACGGGCAATATGGCGCAAAGCGGGGATGACAACCGTAGCTATGCCGTCGATGGGCGATGGGGAATTGGCCAGACGGTGACGTTTACAGGGTTTGCGGCCGATACCGATACCCCGGAACTGAGTGGCGAGACCCATGCCTATGCCGGGCAGGGGAGTTACGAAGGTGAGCGTTATCGTGTGAACGGCGGGTTCACGGAGGTCGGGCCAGATTTCAATCCCCAAGTGGGGTTTTACAGCCGTCGCGGATACCGACGAGTCGATGGTGGGTTCCGTACCAGGTTTCGACCGCAGAATTCATTCGGTTTTCTCGAGTTGGATCCACATGTCAGTCATTACACGATCTTCAATTTTCTAACGGGCCAGCAGGAGACGCAATTTACCCATATCGATAATAGCTTCACGTTGCGCGATGGTTCGAGGGTGGCGACAGCGGTGAACTTCACCAAGGAAGGAGTGCTCGAATCATTCGAGATCTCTCCCGGTGTTGTGGTGCCAGTCGACTCTTACCCGCATAGCGAAGCGCAGATGAGTTACAGCTCGAATCAAGGAGCCCCCATCAGTGGTGAGATGCGCGCGGTGGTCGGTGGGTTCTTCGGTGGTAACCGTGTTCAACTCTCTCCGCAGGTCAATATGCGGGTAGGAGAAACGCTCAACGCGCAGTTGTCGTGGAATCGCAATGACATCACCTTACCCGGAGGAGCGTTCGTTACCAATTTAGCCCGTCTGCGTATGAATTATTCCTTCACGACACGGATGTTCCTGCAGGCGCTCGTGCAATACAACGATCGTGCGGACCTGTGGTCCTCGAACATTCGCTTTGGCCTGCTCTCCGATGCGAACACTGGCCTGTTCATTGTCTATAACGACATCCAATATCTGGACGATATTCTCGACCCACTCGATCATCGGCGTCAGATTGGCCGGCCGGCTGACCGGACGCTTACACTCAAGTACAGCCGAGTTTTCAACATCCTACGCTGAGAGGTCGCGAGTGGCTCCGGCGCGGCTGGCACCGGTTGCCCGGGCATAGGCCCGTGGCGGGGATGCCGCGCGTTTCGTCTGTTCCGGCCTTCCCTATGAGAGAATTTCATTATCCACGAGAACAAGTATTCCTTGGGAGCAGAAAGGGAGGTCGCCGGATGCCACCAGTTCCTGTCTGTCGGTTTCGAACACTTGTCGTACTTGCTGTCTGCGGTCTGGTCTACGGTACCGGCGGAGTTTCCGGCCAAACCCGTGCGCGTACCACCTCGTTGAGCGGGGTGCCCGCGGTGCCGCTACCCGACGAACCCGTGGTGCTCTATAGCGCCGAGCAGCCCCGGATTCGTGTTGTGCCCATCACGACTGAATTGTCACACCCCTGGGGGCTGGCGTTTCGGGCGAACGGCGACATTCTCGTGACTGAACGGGACACAGGGGCACTCCGTGTGATCCGTGAGGGCCGACTCGATCCGGAGCCGATTCCGGGTGTGCCCGAGGTCTATACCGGCACGCGGTTGGCCGGCCTGATGGACATTGCCGTCCATCCCGAAGACGACCGGCTCGTCTATCTCTCGTACTCGAAGCCGATGATGCAGGGTGAGAGGCGTGGGGCCACTATTGCGCTAGCGCGGGGGCGCCTCGAGGCGGGGGCGTTGACGGAAGTCAGGGACATCTTTATTAGTGAGGGGTTCGGTCGAGGTGTTGCCGCGTCGCGAATTCTTTTTGGCCCAGACGGGAAGCTCTACATGACGGTCGGTGGCGCCATTCGGTCGGAGACGACGGGACAGCGCGCGCAGGATGGGGCGACCCATGTTGGCAAGGTGTTACGACTCAACGACGACGGAACCGCCGCGGCGGACAACCCGTTTCTGGACGAGCCCGGTTATCTGCCGGAGATCTTCTCGTTGGGGCACCGCAATCAGCTCGGGCTTACGTTTCATCCTGAGACAGGCCTGCTTTGGGCGAGCGAGAATGCGCCGCAGGGTGGGGACGAGGTCAATATCATCAACCCGGGTGCAAATTATGGATGGCCGATCGCGTCCGATAGCCGTGAGTACTCGGGCGTGCGTGTTTCTGACACGCCGTGGTTGCAGCCGTTTGAGCGGCCAGAAATTCTCTGGTGGCCGTCGATTGCACCATCAGGGTTGACGTTCTATACAGGCGATCAGTTTCCGGCGTGGCAGGGCAATCTGTTCGTGGGGTCGATGACCGTCGGACGAATGCAACACACAGGCCATTTGGAGCGGATCGTTTTCAATGGACGCGGGGAAGAGCTCCGTCGCGAGTGGCTCTTGACAGAGTTGAAGCAGCGCGTCCGGGACGTTCGACAGGGGCCAGACGGATATCTCTACGTGCTTACCGAAGAGGACGATGCGGCACTGCTTCGCATCGAACCGGCGCGGGCGATGACGGAACTTCCCGGTAGTTTATTTCCGCATGAACGGTTGCGTGTGCCACGCATTGCCCCATTGCCACGAGAGGCATGGGACGATGAACACCGGGCTGTTGTGCAGCGTCACGCTGCTGACGGTGACCCAGGAAATGCGCTCCAGACGTTGCTGCGTGTGCCAGCGCTTGCAGATCGAGTGTTTCCGTTGCTCCGCTATGTCGAAGGTGCCTCGAGTCTGCCGGCGCGCCACCGGGAGATGTTGATCTTGCGAACCGCGTGGCTTACCCAGAATGGCAGTCTTTGGAGTACCCATGCCGCCCGGGCAGAGGCGGCCGGACTGAGCGTGGAAGAGCTCCTAGACATCGCGGAAGGACCGTCGTTGGAGCGATGGTCACCGTTTAACGAAGCGTTGATTGGCCTGGCGGATCAGCTGTTCCGCCACGCAGCGGTGACTGACGATACGTGGACGGCACTTGCAGAGGAGTACGACGTGCCGCAGCTCATGGATGCCGTCGTGACCGTGGGGCAGGTCGTCGCAGTATCGACGATGCTCAATGCGTTCGGAGTGCAGGCTGACAATGGGGACCGTGTGTACCGACTGCCAACCAGTGACGTGGCGTATCGGGTCGTCGTGCCAGAGCCGGATCCAGCGTTGACCTCCCCGCGTGTGGAGCCAGTGGATGGGGCAGGGCTACGGGTGTCTCGCACGTTCAGGCGGCATCCCGCGATGGCGGACGCCCTCAGTGCCAATCCTGGTTATGTGCTCAATCCCGAGCGGTCTGGCTTGACTCCCCATGATCGCGAGTTGCTCATCTTGCGGATGGGGTGGAACAACCAGTCGGTGTATGAGTGGGCGAAACACGTCGGGAGTGTGGGGCGAGCACGTGACCATGGTCTTGACCCCGCGTGGATCGCACAGGGAGAGGATGCGGCAGGGTGGGATGATATCCAACGCGCGTTGATCAGGGCTGCCAATGAGATGTATCGGGATGCCATGATCTCCGAACAGACGTGGCAGGAGTTGGCGCGGCGATATACGACGCACCAGATGATGAGTATCGTGGCTACAGCAGCCCGTTACCGGATGGTTTCCATGACCCTGAACGCATTCGGTGTCCAGCCATTGCCCGAGGATGAAGGATTCCCGCCGCTCGCAGGATATTGAGTAGACATCGGGCACGCCGTGTGCTTGATAGACGTGCTGACCATGCTGGCGGCGGGGGAGGTTATGGCGCGACGGGCACGGTCTGTGGCATTCTGGGCACGGTTTTGATGGTACGACACGTACGTTTCG